>DATAGN010000040.1:0-6581 GCA_036263715.1 Ramlibacter sp. | reverse complement strand
TTTTTTTGCGTCCTCTGCGTGTCTTCCGCGTCCTCTGCGTCCGGCTGCCCGTATTCGGCTGTTAGCGCAAGACCCCCAACGCAAAAGGCAGGCTCACCATCCCCAGCAGCGTCGACAGCGTCACCAAGCCCGCCACGTAGGGCCCGTTGTAGCCCATCCGTGAAGCGAGCACGTAGCAGCTCGCCGCCGTCGGCAGCGCCGAGAAGGCGATCAGCACCGAGGCCTGCACCGCATCCAGCCGGAACGCCCAGGCCAGCCCCGCGCCCACCAGGGGCAGCAGCAGGTGCCGGATCGACAGCAGCCCCACCGTCAGCGCCTTCTGCTGCGCCAGGTGCGCCAGCTGCATGCCGGCGCCGGCGGCCATCAGCCCCAGGGGCAGCGAGGCGCCGCCCACCCGCGAGACCGTCGTTTCCAGCCACTTCGGGATCGTGAAGCCGGCGAAGTTGGCGACCAGCCCCGCCGCCGTCGCGATGATCAGCGGATTGCGCAGCAGGGCACGGGCCAAGCCGGTCTGCGAGTGGCGCGCCATCGGCCAGACCGCCCCGACGTTGAACAGCGGCACGCACACCCCGATCAGCACCGCGATCAGCTGCAGGCCCTGCGGGCCGGCCAGTCGCTCGGCCAGCGCCAGGCCGATGTACGAGTTGAAGCGAAAGGCCACCTGCGCCGCGCCGGCGTGTTCCCGGGGGTCGATGCGGCCGCGCAGGCCCGGCAGGTGGGGCAGGGCGTACGCCATGGCGATGCCGGACACCCCCATCAGCACGCCGGCCGCGATCAGGTTGGACGCGGCGGCCAGGTCCAGCGGCGTGCGTACGATGGAATGGAACAGCAGCACCGGGAACAGGAAGAAGTAGACCAGCGCCTCCACCTGCTCCCACACCGTGCGGTCCAGCGCGGTGTAGCGGCACACCAGGAAGCCGCACAGGATGAGGGCGAAGTCGGGAAGCAGCAGCTGCAGGAAATTCACCGCGCGCAGGATAGCCGTTCACGTGGAGGCCGTAGGATTCGGCTTTTCGCTTTCCCGCATAAAAGGAGATTGGAATGAAACGTCGTGAGTGGATCGCCGTCGCCGGCGGTGTGCTGGCCATCGCCGCCGCCCCCGCCTTGGCGCAGGGCTACCCCAACAAGCCGATCAAGCTGACCGTGCCCTTCGCGCCGGGCGGCACCACGGACATCATCGCCCGCGTCATCGCCGACCCGCTGTCCAGGGTGCTCGGCCAGAGCGTGGTCGTGGAGAACAAGGCAGGCGGCGGCGGCTCCATCGGTGCCGCCGAAACCGCGCGCGTGGCGCCGGACGGCTACAACCTGGGCGTGGCGACGGTCTCGACCACCGCGGCCAACCCGGCGATCAACCCGAAGATCCCGTACAACCCCCTCACGGACTTCACGCCGATCATCAACATCGCCGCCACGCCCAACGTGATCGCGGTGCATCCCAGCTTCCCGGCCAAGGACTACAAGTCCTTCGTGGCCGAACTGAAGAAGAACCCCGGCAAGTACTCCTACGCCTCCTCCGGCACCGGTGGCATCGGCCACCTGCAGATGGAGCTGTTCAAGAGCATGTCCGGCTCTTTCGTCACCCACATCCCCTACCGCGGCGCGGGCCCGGCGCTCAACGACACGGTGGCCGGCCAGGTGCCGATGCTGTTCGACAACCTGCCCTCGGCGCTGCCCTTCATCCGCGAGGGCAAGCTGGTCCCCATCGTCGTGGCCGCGCCGCAGCGCCTGAAGGAGCTGCCGAACGTGCCGACCTTCAAGGAGGTGGGGCTGGAGCCGGTGAACCGCCTGGCCTATTACGGCCTGGTCGGGCCGAAGGGGCTGCCCAAGGACGTGGTCACGCGCATCCACGATGCGACGAAGAAGGCGCTGGAGGACCCGGCGGTGCGCAAGCGCATCGAGGACACCGGCTCCATCATCATCGCCAACACGCCCGAGCAGTTCGCCGACCAGATCAAGAACGAGTTCGCCGTGTACCGCAAGGTGGTGGAGACGGCGAAGCTGAAACTCGACTGATCGCATGGACCCAGGGGCGCGACCGCCAGTGAACGCAGAGGACGCAAAAGTACGCAGAGGACGCAAAAGGAAATCCCTTTTGTTTTCTCTGCGTTCTCTGCGTAACCTCTGCGTCCTCTGCGTTCCTCTTGCCTCAGGTGGCACTCCGTTGGACGCCGCTTGAGCACCTCCGACATCGACGCCTTCATCGACGCCCTCTGGCTCGAGGAGGGCTTGTCGCGCAACACGCTCGCAGCGTACCGGCGGGACCTGGCGCTGTACACGCGCTGGCTCGCCGAACGCGGCCGCGATCTCAAGGCCACCAGCGAGACCGACCTGCACGGCTACTTCGCCGCGCGCCACGCGGCCAGCAAGCCCACCACGGCCAACCGGCGCCTGACGGTCTTCAAGCGCTACTTCCGCTGGGCGCTGCGCGAGCGGCTCGTCGGTGCCGACCCCACGATGCGCCTGCAGTCGGCCAAGCAGCCGCTGCGGGTGCCCAAGACACTGACCGAAGCGCAGGTCGAGGCGCTGCTGGACGCGCCCGACATCGACACCCCCCTGGGCCTGCGCGACCGCACGATGCTGGAGCTGATGTACGCCAGCGGCCTGCGCGTGAGCGAGCTGGTCGGGCTGAAGACCTTCAACGTCGGCATGAACGAAGGCGTGCTGCGCGTCATGGGCAAGGGCAGCAAGGAGCGGCTGGTGCCCTTCGGCCAGGTGGCGGGCGACTGGATCGTGCGCTACCTCGCCGAAGCGCGCGCCGCGATCCTGGCCGGCCAGCAGACGCAAGACCTGTTCGTCACCGCCCGCGGCCACGGCATGACACGCGCGATGTTCTGGGTGATCGTGAAGAAGCATGCCCGCACCGCGGGCATCACGGCGCCGCTGTCGCCGCACACGCTGCGCCACGCCTTCGCCACCCACCTCCTCAACCACGGGGCCGACCTGCGCGCCGTGCAGATGCTCCTGGGCCACGCCGACATTTCCACCACCACCATCTACACCCACGTCGCCCGCGAGCGGCTGAAGGTGCTGCACGCGCAGCACCATCCGCGCGGGTGACACTCACGCCATGATCCGCAAACTCCTCGCCTTCTGCGCCCTGGCCGGCGCCGTGTCCCTGGCGGCTGCGCAGGGCTACCCGAACAAGCCGATCCGCCTGATCGTCGGCTACCCGCCCGGCGGCGGCATCGACTTCGCCGCCCGCACCATCCAGCAGCCGCTGCAGGACGCGCTGAAGCAGCAGGTCGTCGTCGAATACAAGCCGGGTGCGGGCGGCATGCTGGCTGCCGGCGAGCTCACGCGCGCGGCCCCGGACGGCTACACGCTGCTGCTGGCGAACACCGGTCCCTTCGCCATTGCGCCTTACCTGCAGGCGAAGCTGCCCTACGACCCGGTGAAGCAGTTCACGTACATCGGCCAGATCAGCCAGGGCAGCTACATCGCCGTGACCCGCGCCGACCATCCCGCCAAGGATCTCCGCGAGTTCGTGGCATGGGCCAAGGCGAATGCCGGCAAGGTGAACTTCGCCTCGGGTGGCAACGGCACCTCGACCCACCTCAATGGCGAGCTCATGAACCAGGCGACCGGCCTGGACATGACGCACGTGCCGTACAAGGGCAGCGCGCCCGCCGTGCAGGACCTCATGGCCGGCCAGACGCAACTGCTGATCGACGCGGGCACCGTGCTGCTGCCGCAGGTGAAGGGCGGCAAGCTCAAGGCGCTGGCGGTCACCGGGCCGAAGCGCGACCCGCAGTTGCCGGACGTGCCGACGGTGCGCGAACTTGGCATCGCCGGCATGGAGACCGTGGGCTTCCAGGGCCTGGTCGGCCCGGCGGGCATGCCGCGCGAGGTGGTCGAGCGTCTCTCCGCCGAACTCGCCAAGGTGCTCGCGCAACCCGACGTGCGGGCCAAGTTCGCCGGCGCCGGGGCGGAGGTGCACCACCAGGGGCCCGCCGAGTTCGCCGGCTTCGTGAAAAGCGACAACGAAAAATGGCAGCGCCTGATCCGCGAACGCAAGCTGCAGCTCGATTGAGGACCCCACGATGACGCAAACCACCCGACGCGCCGCACTGGCCGCACTCGCCGCGCTGGCGGCACCTTCTTTCGCGCAGACCTGGCCGGCGCGGCCCCTGCGCATCGTCGTTCCCTATCCCACCGGCGGGATCAGCGACCTGGTGGCGCGCGCCATCGGTGAGCGGCTGGCGCAGCGCCTGGGGCAGCCGGTCGTCATCGAGAACAAGGCGGGGGCCAGCGGCACCATCGGCATGGACGCCGTGGCCAAGGCGCAGCCGGATGGGTACACCGTGGGCTTCTCGGCCATCAGCCCGCTGACGCTCAGCCCCGCGGTGGGCAAGGTGCCTTACGACCCGGAGCGCGACTTCACCCCGGTCGCCAGCGTGATGGTGTCGCCGGTGCTGCTGCTCGCCACGCCCGCGCTGGCCGCGCGCGATTTCCGCGAGCTGCTCACCCAGGCGCGCGACATGCCGGACAAGGTGCGCTGGGCCACGTCGGGCCAGGCGTCGCTGGGCCACCTGATGATGGAGCAGCTGCAGGCCGCGGCCAAGGTGCGCCTGGTGCACATCCCCTACAAGGGCGGCGGCCAGCAGATCACCGATGGCCTCAGCGGCCAGTTCGAGGTGCTGTCGATCAACGCGGGCCCCAGCATCACCGAGCACGTGCGCTCGGGCCGGTTGCGGCCGCTGGCCGTCGGCGCGCCCAGGCGGCTGGAAAGCCTGCCGCAGGTGCCGACGCTGGGGGAACTGGGCTTTCCCGCGGCCAACCTGTCGTCGCACTTCGGGTTCTTCGCGCCGGGCAACCTGCCGGCGCGCATCCTCGAGCGGCTCAATGGCGAGGTGAATGCCGCGCTGGAGGTGCCGGAGATCCGCAACCGGCTGCTGGCCAGCGAGAACGTTCCCACGGGCGGCAGTTCCCGCGACTTCGCGCGGCTGGTCGCGGCGGAGGCGGACAGCACCGGCCGCATCGTGCGCGCCGCCGGCATCAAGTCGGAATGATTTGTAGGTTGGGTTGCGCGCAGCGCACTCCAACACCCTTCGCTACGCCACCAGCGCCCGCTCGAAATGCTCCCGCACGAAGGTGCGCAGCTCCCGGTAGCGGGCTTCGGCCTGCTGTTCCAGGTCGCGAATCGCCTGCAGCTGCTCCTCGGAGGGCGGCTGGCCCTGGCCGGCCAGGTGCTGCTGGTACGCCTGCCTCGCTTCCATGTTCGCCTCGCGGGCACGCCACAGGGCGAAGTCCGCATCCTGCTGCAGGGCGAGGTATTTCGACTTGGCTTCGGCGGTCAGGGGCACTGCGTTGGGGCAAAGGGGTGACAGCCGCATCATAGGGCGATGCGGCCGGGCTGGGGCTACACTGGCCCGCACATGCGTGATGATTCCGCAGCTTCCGCAAGCGCCGTGGCGTCCGTCGACGAGGTCCGGGCGCAACTCGCGGCGCTCGCCTCGCCGCAGCACCTGCTGGAGGAGATCTTCCTGTCGGCACCGGTGGGCCTCCAGTTGTGCGCGCGCGACGGCCGTTGCGTGCTGGTGAACCCGATGCACACGCGCCTGTTCGGCGCGGTGCCGCCGCCCGAATACAACATCTTCGAAGACACCATTCTGGAGGCCACGGGCATGGCCGCCCTGGTGCGCCGCGCCTTCGAGGGCGAGCGCATCAGCATCCCGCCCCTCTGGTACGACGCGCGGGAGCTCGCCAACGTGCAGGTCTCGCAGGGCCGCCGCTTCGCCGTCGGGGCGGAACTGGTGCCGCTGCGTTCCGCCGGGGCGCAGGTCTCGCACGTGCTGTTCGTCTTCCACGACGTGACCGAGGCGCAGCAGGCGCGCGAAGAGGCGGAGGCGGCGGCGCGAGAGGCGCGCGAGGCCGGCTCCCGCGCCGAGCAGGCGGCAGCACGCTCGGCCTTCCTCGCCGAGGCAGGCCGGTTGCTGTCGTCCACGCTGGACCTGCAGGAAACGCTGGTGGCGCTGGCGCGCCTGGCCACCCCGAGCATGGCAGACTTCTGCGTGGTCGACCTGGTGGAGCCGGACGGCACGGTGCGCCGCGTCGCCGCCGCCCACGCCGATGCCAGCGGGCAACCGTTGCTGGACCAGCTGCTGGAGTACCCGCCGGTGCCGGGCTCGGTGCAGCCGGCACGGCGGGTGCTCGAAAGCGGGCAACCGGAGTTGCTCGCGGTCGTCGATGCGCAGGTGGTGGCCAGCCACACGATGACCCCCCAGCATCGCGCGTTGATGCAGGCGCTGGGCGTGCGCTCCCACATGGCGGTGCCGATGGTGGGCCGCACGGGCACGGTGGGGGTCATCAGCCTCGGCTACGTGGGCCATCGCCGCTATGGCGAGGACGATCTCGTCCTGGGGGAAGCCCTCGGCACGCGCGCCGCCCTGGCGATCGAGAACGCCCGCCTGTACGACGCCGCCGCGCGCAGCGAGGAGCGCTTCCGGCACATGGCCGATGCCGTGCCGCAGCTCGTCTGGATCACCAAGGCAGACGGCGAGGTCGAGTTCTTCAACCGGCAATGGTGGCTGTACACCGGCGCGGACAGTCCGGCGTCGGCGCAGGACAGTGCCGCCCGCTTC
>DATAGN010000039.1:0-3919 GCA_036263715.1 Ramlibacter sp. | reverse complement strand
GGGCTCGGACTGAGCCAGGTGTACGGCTTCGCGCGGCAGTCCGGCGGCCTGGCGCGCATCCACAGCAACGAAGGCGCCGGCACCACGGTGGAAATGCTGTTCCCGCAGGCCGACGACGAGGCCGAGGAGCCCATGGTGGCGCGACAGGCGCCCGCCATGCCGGCCGTGGCGGGCGCCTCGCACATCCTGGTGGTGGAAGACGATCCCGACGTGCGCCGCGTGATCGTCGAATGCCTGAGCCTGATCGGCTACAAGGTGACCGAGGCGGCCAACGGGCCGGAGGCCCTGGCCTCGCTGGCGACGGTCAAGCCCGACCTGCTGGTGGTCGACTATGCGATGCCCGAGATGACGGGCGCCGAGGTGATCTCGCAGGCGCGGCAGATGATCGGCGACGTGCCGGTGATCCTGGCGACCGGCTATGCCGACATGGCCGCCGTGGAGCGGCTCGCCGGCCGGCCGCGCATCCTGCGCAAGCCGTTCGACATCGCGCAACTCGGCGACGCCGTGCACCAGGTGCTCGAAGCGGCGAAGGACCGGACCGAGGCGGCCAGCGCCTGAGCGCCATGCTCCCTCTCCCGCCGGCGGGAGAGGGCTGGGGTGAGGGCCAGCCGCCCGATGACTTCACGCGCAATCCCGAGCGCATGCCGATCATCCTCCGCCAGGTACTCCCCCAGCCCCGACACGCTCGCGTGCATCTCCGCGCCCCCGAGCTCCTCCTCGGTGGCCACTTCCCCCGTGGCCGCCTTCAGCAACGGCGGACCCGCGAGGAAAGCGCGCGAACGCCCGCGCACCATGATCACCACGTCGCTCAGGCCCGGCATGTACGCCCCGCCGGCAGTGCCGGATCCGTGCTGCACGGTGATGACCGGAATGCCCGCCGCCGACAGGCGCGCGAGATTGCGGAACAGCGCCCCGCCCTGCACGAAACCTTCGACGCGATACCGCATCAGGTTCGCACCCGCGCTCTCGACCAGGTGCACGAAGGGCAGCTTGTTCGCCAGCGCGATGTCCTGCACGCGCAGGATCTTGTCCAGCCCCATGGGACCGATCGCGCCGGCGTCGATGCCCGAATCACTGGCCACCACCATGCACCGCACGCCGCGCACGAAGCCGATGCCGGCGATCATGCCGCCGCCGGGAACGGACGCCTCCGCGTCCTTCGTGTCCTGCAGGTAGCCGGCCAGCGTGCACAGCGGCAGCCAGGGCGCGCCCGCATCGAGCAGCAGGCCGACACGCTCGCGCGGCAGCAATTGCCCGCGCTTGTCGAACACCGCGCGGGCTTCGCCCGACCGATCCGCGGCACGCTGCTCCAGCGCGCGCCACATCGCCAGGCGCGCGAGCATGGCCTCGCGCCGCTGCTGCGCCAGCGCGCCTTGCGGGTTCCAGCTGGACTGGAAGGTGCTCAAGAAAGAACCTTCGGCGGCTGGTACCGGTGGAAGCCATCGAAGGGCTTCACCGCATCGCGCTGCTGCACCTCCTGCGGCGCCACGGCCTGCGCCCAGCCACCGCGCAGTTGCGGCCGCGCGCCGTCGATGCGCAGCACGGTGCCGCTGACGAAGGACGCCGCGGGCGAGAGCAGGAACACGATGCCGGCGGAGGTTTCGGCCTCGTTGCCGAACCGGCCGGCCGGGACGGTGCCGCGCATGTCGCGCAACATCGCTCCCGCTTCGGGCGGGTAGTGGTCCATGCCGCTCGATGCGATGTAGCCGGGCGCGACTGCGTTCACGCGCACGCCGCTGGCGGCCCATTCCACGGCGGCGGTCTCGGTGAAGCTGACCATGCCCGCGCGCGCGGCGCCGCTGTGCGCCATGCCGGGCATCGAGCCCCAGATGTCGGCGACGATGTTCACGATCGCGCCGCCATGCGCCTGCATCGATTGCCGGAAGCACTCGCGCGCCACCAGGAAGCCGCCGGTGAGGTTGGTCGCGACCACCGCATCCCAGCCCTTGGCGCTGATGTTTTCCAACGGCGAGATGTACTGGCCGCCCGCGTTGTTGACGAGGCCGTGGATGCGCCCGTGCGCCACCACGATGGCCTGCACCACGTCCTGCACCGCCACCTCGTCGCGGATGTCGCAGGAATGGAAGGTGCAGCGGCCGCCGTCCGCCACGATCTCGCCCGCCACATCCACCAGCTTGTCCAGCTTGCGTCCGAGCAGCACCACGTGCGCGCCCAGCGACGCGAGTTCGTGCGCGGTGCAGCGGCCGATGCCGGAGCCGCCGCCGGTGACGACGATCACCTGTCCCTTGAACAGGCCGGTTGCGAAAACGGAGCGGTAGCGGTCACTCATGCGGTTCCTTGGCTGCAGCAGCACGCCGGACGCCTTCGGCCGGCGGCAAGGGGGGATTCCATCCCAGCAGGCGGCGCACCTTGGAGGTGTCCACCTGCAGGTCGCCGCACAGGCCGTTGGCCACGCGCCGGTGCCCGATGAGGGTGGCGCCGAGCGTGAGCACGGAAGGGGGCACCGGCAGCAGGCGCGCGGGCTTGCCGACGCCTTCGCCGAGATGGCGGATGAACTGGGTGGTGGAGAGGTCCTCGCCGTCGCCGGCCAGGAACAGCTGGTTGGCGGCCGCGGGGTGGTCGAGCGCGCGCATGACGAGGTCGACCAGGTTGTCGATGCCCACCATCGTGCGGGCGTTGCGGATTGCGCCGAAGGGCAGCACCACGCCCTTGCGCACCAGCTTGACCAGCAGGCCGATGTTGCCGCGCATGTGCGGGCCGTAGACGCCTGGCGGCCGCAGGATCACGTACTCCATGCCGGCAGCGCTGCATCCCGAGATGACGGCCTGCTCCGCGCGCACCTTGCTGCGCGCGTAGGGTTCGACCGGTTGCGGCGGCGTGTCCTCGGTGAAGGGCCTGCCGTGCGTCAGCGTGCCGTTCACGCCGATCGAACTCATGAAGAGGAAGCGGCGCACGCCCGCAAGCGCCGCAGCGCGCACCGCGGTGTCGACCGCGGCGACGCTGCTGGCGAAGTCCGCTTCGGGCGCGTTGCGGCGGTGCGCGAGTGCTGCCAGGTGCACGACCGCGTCCGCGCCTGCGAACGCGTCGTGCAAGGCGTGCTCGGAATACGCGGGAACGTGGACGCAGCGCACGCCGGCGGGCGCGGGCCAGGCGTGGCGCGACACCGCCGTGACCTCGCGCCCGCACGCATGCAGGTGTCGCACCAGCGGCCGTCCGATGAAGCCGCTGGCGCCCGTCACGGCGATGCGTCGCGCCGTCATGCGCCCTCCCCGATGAAGAGCGCCAGCGCGGCATCGGTCAGCTGGTCCAGCGTCGCCGGCTGGCGGCGGTCGAACCACTGCACCGACCAGTTCAGCGCGCCGAAGATCAACAGACGGGCCAGCTTGACGTCTGCCTTCAGGCGACCGTCGGCGTGCAGCGCCTGCAGCACCGGGTGCCAGTCGGCTTCGTACTCGCCTTGCAGCGCTGCGATGGCGGCGCGCTGCCGGGCGTTGATGGAGCGCGCTTCGTACAGCATCACCGGGATGAAGTCGCTGCCGGCCCCGAGCAGCACCTCGAAGTGGTTGCGCACCAGCACGCGCAGTTGCGCGGCGACGTCGAGCCTGTCCTTGCCCGCAATCGCGGTGTGCTGCCGCTCCAGGGCGTGGCGCATGCCTTCCTGCATCACCGCGAACAGCAGCGCCTGCTTGCTGGTGAAGTGATAGAAGGGCGAGCCGCTTTGCATGCCGGCGGCGGCGGCGATGTCGCGCGTGCTGGTGCCGTCGAAGCCCTTGCGCCGGAACAGGCGCGCCGCGCCGCGGATCAGCGCCAGGCGGCGGTTGCCGTCATCGCGCTCGTCGAGCGTCTTGCGCGGCCGCCCGCGCGGCCGCTTGGCCGGGGCAGGAGGTGCGATCGCAGCGTGCATCGCGGCGATGATGGCAGAGGTGGCGCATTACAGCAAGCAAGTGCTTGGGGAAAA
>DATAGN010000038.1:0-1679 GCA_036263715.1 Ramlibacter sp. | reverse complement strand
TGCAAGTACTACGCGGGCTCCGCCACTTTCGGCGTTCCCAGTGCGCGCAGCACATCGCGCACCATCTGCGCGCGCTCCTTCACGTCCACCAGCGACTTCTCGATGCGCAGCTTGTCGTTGCCCGCCAGCTTGATGTGCTTGTTCTTCTGCACCAGGTGGATGATCGCCATCGGGTCGATCGGCGGATTCGGCTTGAAGGCGATGTTGATCACCGTCGGCGCCGCATCCACCTTCACCACCCCATAGGGCCGCGCCAGCACCCGCAGCCGGTGCACGTCGATCAGCGTCTGCGCCTGCGGCGGCAGCTTGCCGAAACGGTCGACGATCTCCTCCAGCAGCCGGTCGATCTGGTCCACGTTCTTCGCGGTGGCGAGCTTCTTGTAGAAGGAAAGCCGCAGGTGCACGTCGCCGCAGTAGTCGTCGGGCAGCAGCGCCGGCGCATGCAGGTTGATCTCGGTCGTCACCGACAGCGGCGCCAGCAGGTCCGGCTCCTTGCCGTTCTTGAGCGACCGCACCGCCTCCGACAGCATCTCGTTATAGAGCTGGAAGCCCACCTCGAGCATGTTGCCGCTCTGGTTCTCGCCCAGCACCTCGCCGGCGCCACGGATCTCGAGGTCGTGCATCGCCAGGTAGAAGCCCGAGCCCAGCTCCTCCATCGCCTGGATCGCCTCCAGCCGCTGCGACGCCTGCTTGGTCAGGCCTTCCACGTCCGGCACCATCAGGTAGGCATAGGCCTGGTGGTGGCTGCGGCCGACGCGCCCGCGCAGCTGGTGCAGCTGCGCCAGGCCGAACTTGTCGGCACGCGCGATCACGATCGTGTTGGCGGTCGGCACGTCGATGCCGGTCTCGATGATGGTGGAGCACAGCAGCACGTTGTGCTTTTGCGCGATGAACTCGCGCATGACGCGCTCCAGGTCGCGCTCGGGCATCTGCCCGTGCGCTACTGCGATGCGCGCTTCGGGGAGCAGGCGCTCGAGCTGCTCGCGCCGGTTCTGGATGGTGTCCACCTCGTTGTGCAGGAAGTACACCTGGCCGCCGCGCTTCAGTTCGCGCAGCACCGCCTCGCGGATCACGCCCGTGCCTTCGTTGCGCACGAAGGTCTTGATCGCCAGCCGCCGCTGCGGCGCCGTGGCGATCACCGACAGGTCGCGCAGGCCTTCCAGCGC
This sequence comes from Ramlibacter sp., assembly GCA_036263715.1. GTDB lineage: Bacteria > Pseudomonadota > Gammaproteobacteria > Burkholderiales > Burkholderiaceae_C > Ramlibacter. Next base: position 513 of record DATAGN010000038.1, on the reverse strand, counting down.
CATGCCCAGCGTGCGCGGGATCGGCGTCGCGGTGAGCGTGAGCACGTCCACCTCGGCGCGCATGGCCTTCACCGCCTCCTTGTGGCGCACGCCGAAGCGGTGCTCCTCGTCGATGACCAGCAGGCCCAGGTTCTTGAACTTGGTCGACTGCGCCAGCAGCTTGTGCGTGCCCACGACGATGTCGATGCTGCCGTCCTCCAGGCCCTTCAGCGCCGCATTGATCTCCTTGGTGGAGCGGAAGCGGCTCATCTCGGCGATCTTCACCGGCCACTTGGAAAAGCGGTCCACCAGCGTCTGGTAGTGCTGTTCGGCCAGCAGCGTGGTGGGCGCGAGGAAGGCGACCTGCTTGCCGCCGGTGACGGCGACGAAGGCGGCGCGCAGGGCAACCTCGGTCTTGCCGAAGCCCACGTCGCCGCACACCAGGCGGTCCATCGGCTGCGGCGAGACCATGTCCTGGATGACCGCGTGGATCGCCGCCTTCTGGTCCGCCGTTTCCTCGAAGCCGAAGTCGTT
>DATAGN010000037.1:0-3338 GCA_036263715.1 Ramlibacter sp. | reverse complement strand
CACGTCGCTGAAGCTCGCGCCGAGCGCGGCGATCTCCTGCACGCCGCGGCGGCCGTCCACCAGGATCAGGAGCGCGCGCTCGCGCGGCGTCAGCGTCGGCTGGCGCGTGGCCAGTGCATCGGTGCCGGTGCCGGTCTTGCGGTAGATGATGTCCTGTTGCACGGCGGCTTTCTCCTGTGGAAGGCGCAGTATGCGCCCTCGTCGGTGGCAACACCTAAGCCGCCGGAATGCCGCGGTGCGATGATCCCCCCATGGATGACCTGCCGCCTTCTCGCCTTCGCGTCCCCACCGGGGGCGGCGAGGAAGGGTCCTGAGGTCGTGGGCGCGTACGAGCGGCGGCTGCGCCGCATCCTCACCTCCTTCGTCCTGGGCTTCATCGCCTTCCTGCTGCTGCTGGCGTGGGCCGAGCAGCACGGGCTGTCGCGTTTCTGGCTGGGCCCGATCTTCATCTTCTCCACGGTGATGATGTACGCGGCGATCGGCATCCACGGCCGCACCACCGATCCCGAGGAGTACTACGTCGCAGGCCGGCGCATCCCGGCGATGTACAACGGCATGGCGGCCGCGGCCGACTGGATGAGCGCCGCGTCCTTCATCAGCCTGGCCGGCGGCCTGTACCTGCAAGGCTTCGGCGGCAGCGACCAGCAGGCGGGCGGACTGGCTTACGTGCTGGGGTGGACGGGCGGCTTCTGCCTGGTGGCGCTGCTGATCGCGCCGCACCTGCGGCGCATGGGCCTGTACACCGTGCCGGACTACTTCCAGGCGCGCTACGGCGGTGCGTGGCCTCGCCGGCTCGCCGCCCTGGCTGCCGTGGTCTGCTCGTTCACGTACGTGGTGGCCCAGATCTACGGCATCGGCCTGATCGCATCGCGCCTGACGGGCGTGCAGTTCGAGATCGGCATCCTGCTGGGTCTCGGCGGCGTGCTCCTGTGCTCGTTCCTGGGCGGCATGCGCGCCATCACCTGGACCCAGGTCGCCCAGTACGTGGTGCTGCTGCTCGCCTTCCTGATCCCGGTGTCGTGGCTCGCGTACAAGCAACTGGGCAACCCGCTTGCGCCGCTGGTGTACGGCAAGCAGCTGGCCAAGATCGACGAAATCGAAAAGCGGCTGCTCCAGGACCCCGCCGAACAGGCGGTGCGTGCCGAGTTCCTGCGTCGCGCCGCCGCGTACGAGGCCAAGCTCGCCAGCGTGGATGCGGCCCTTGCGCGCGAGCGCGATGCCGCACGCGAGCGCATCCGGCGGCTCAAGGAGGCCGACGCGGATTCCGCGCGCATCGTCGCGGCCAACCGCGAGCTTGCCGCCCTGCCCAGGGACGCCGCCGCTGCCCGCGAACAGTGGACGCGTGCGCGCCAGGATTCGCTGCGGCGGGCCGAAGCGCTCGGCGGCTTGCCGCGCCACGGCCAGGCTTACGCCGGAGACCCACGGGGCACCCCTGCGCAGCGCGAGGCCTTCGACATCTCGCGCGCCAACTTCCTGGCGCTCATGTTCTGCCTCATGGCAGGCACCGCCGCCCTGCCGCACCTGATCACCCGCTACTACACCACGCCCAGCGTGGCCGAGACGCGGTCCTCGGTCGCCTGGGCCCTCTTCTTCGTGGGGCTGCTGTACCTGAGCGTGCCGGCGCTCGCGGTGCTGGTGAAATACGAGGTCCTGCAGGGGCTGGTGGGCAGCAGCTTCGACGCGCTGCCCACCTGGATCATCCAGTGGGCGAGGGTGGACCCATCCCTGATCTCGGTGAGCGACATCAACGGGGACGGCCGCGTTCAGTTCGCGGAGATCCACCTGGGCGCCGACATCATCATGCTGGCCACGCCCGAGATCGGAGGGCTGCCTTACGTGGTCTCCGGCCTGGTCGCAGCCGGCGGGCTGGCCGCGGCCTTGTCGACCGCCGATGGCCTGTTGCTGACGATCAGCAACGCGCTGGTGCGCGACCTCTACAGCCACGAGGTGGGGCAGGACACGACCCCCGACAAGCGCGTGATCCTGTCCAAGTTCGCGCTGCTGGCGGTCGCCCTGCTTGCGGCCATGGTCGCATCGCTCAAGCCTGCCGACATCCTGCCCCTGGTCTCCTCTTCGTTCTCGCTGGCCGCCGCAGGCATGCTGCCGGCGATGGTGCTCGGGATCTTCTGGCGCGGCACCACGCGCGCGGCGGCGGTCGCGGGCATGCTGGCGGGCTTCGGCATCACGGTGTACTACATGCTGGCGAAGTCGCAGGGCGTGCGTACGGCACTGGGCCTGGCCGGCGAGCCGCAGCCCTGGTTCGGGATCCAGCCGATGGCGGCCGGCGTGTTCGGCGTGGCCGTCGGTGTCGCGGTGATCGTTGCGGTCAGCCTGTCAGGGTGGCGGCGCGAGAGCGCGGGTGAACCCCTAGTGCAGGGCTGACGCTTTGTCAGCGGACTGTAAGTAAAGATCCCAACCATGGCCGCCGTCCGCACGCCTGAGGAGAGCCTGTGCTGATGCTGGTGGAGATCCTGAAGATGCTGGCCGAGATCGCCCTGATGGCGCTCGCGGGGCAATGGGTGCTCGGCCTCCTGGCCGGCAGGCGCCGGGACACGAACCTGTTCTACCAGTTGTTCCGCGTCCTCACGCGGCCCCTCCTTGCGGCCGCGCGCCTCATCTCCCCGCGCGTCGTCCTCGACCAGCACCTGCCGCTGGTCGCCTTCTTCCTGCTCGTGTTCGTGTGGTTCGTCGCCACCTGGACCAAGATCGACATCTGCGTGCGCATCGGGGTGCACCTGTGCAAGTGATGCGCGCGCTGCGCTACCGGGGCCTGCGCTGGCGCGCCATGCTCGACCTGGTGCTCGGCCGGCGCGCGGCCGCCCTGGCGCTGTTCGAACAGATGCTGCGCGAGTTTCCCGACGACGCTTACGCGCTGGCCAGCCGCGTCCACCTGCAGGCGCAGCTGGGCGACCGCGCCGCGGCGCTGCGCGGCTTCGAGGACCTGCTGGCGCGCCACGGCCAGGTCGGCGCCCACTGGTTCAATTACGGCTTCCTGCTGGAAGAGGGCGGTGACTACGACCGCGCCGAAGCGGCCTTCCGCCGCGCCACCGAACTGTCTCCCCAGCTCGACCGGGCCTGGTACGGCCTGGGCCTCGTGCTGATTCGCCAGCGCCGCCTCGACGAAGCCGTCGCCGCGCTCAAGCGCAACACGCAATTGCAACCCATGAGCCCCTACGGCTGGTACCAGCTGGCGCGGGTGCATGTGGATCGGCAGGAGCCCGACGAGGCGCGGCGGATCATCCGCCACCTCCAGGGCTTCGAGCCGAAGGTCGCGGCGCAGCTGGTGCGCGAGACGGGCTTGTCCGTCGAGCGCGCCGCCTGAGGCGCGGCCACCGGGC
>DATAGN010000036.1:0-1995 GCA_036263715.1 Ramlibacter sp. | reverse complement strand
GGTCATGCGCGTGATCAGCGGCACGACCTTGGCCCGCCCGAGGCGCGCGAAGCGGGAGAGCGACGGCACGGTGGCCGCGGGGACGCCGTAGAACGGCACGAAGATGGACTCCTCGGGCCCGAAGTTCATGTCCGGCAGCAGGTACATCACGTCGCCGGCACGCAAGGCGGCCACGATGTCGCGCACCCCTTCGTTGCGGCTCATCGGGCGGGCGTCGCCGAAGCGATGCCGGCCCTTCAACACCCACTGGTCGACGACCGGATTGCTCTGGCGCGTGTAGATGCCGACGAACCGGCGCGGGAGCTGCTGCGACACCGCGCTGACGCCCGCGTCGAGGCCGACGAAATGGGGTGCGAACAGGATCGTGGCTTCGCGGCCGGCCAGCTCGCGGACGGCGCCAGTGAGCAGGAGCCGCCGGCGCACGACCTCGGGCGGGGCATGCCAGAGCCAACCGCGGTCCAGCCACGCCTGCGCGACGTAGATGAAGACCTCGCGGCGGACCCGCCGGCGCTCGGTCTCGCTCCATTGGGGAAAGCACAGCCGCAGGTTGACGTCCACCACCTTGCGGCGCGGGATGACCGCCGCATGCAGCACCAGCCCGAGCGCGTAGCCGAGCGCCCGCACCCACGCCAGTGGCAGGCGTGCGAGCAGGCGCATGAAGAGGATGCCGAGGTGGCTGAGGACGCGGCTGATCACGCGGACTCCACCCGGGGTTGCTTGTAGCGCGCGTAGCCCCACAGGTACTGCCGCGGCCCGGCACGCACCATGCGTTCCATCTCGGCGTTCACCTGGGTGGCCGCTTCACGCGCGTCGCGTGCCAGCTCGCCGTCGAACCGGCGCACATGCACGTGGTAGCCGCGGCCGCGCGGCAGGCGCTCGCCCCACACCAGCAGCAAGGCGGCGCCGGTCTGCTGCACCAGGCGCGCCGGCAGTGTCATCGTGTACGCGTCGCGGCCGAAAAACGGCGCCCACACGCCCAACCCCTCCGGCGGCACCTGGTCCGGCAGCAGGCCCACCGCCTCGCCCGCCTTGAGCGCGCGCAACATCTGGCGTACCCCCGACAGGGTGGTGGGCGCCGCCGCCAGGTTGGGCCGCTCGCGCGCGGTGGCCACCACCTCCCGCAGCCAGGGCTTGCGCGCGGGCCGGTACAGCACGGTGACGGGACCGAACTGGCGCGCATACGACTGCGCCGTGACCTCGAAGCAGCCGAGATGTGGCGTCAGGAAGACGATGCCGCGTCCTTCCGCACGCAACCCGCGGATCATCTCCGCCTCTTCCCAATACACCTGCGGCGCGGCGCCGAACCACAGGCGCGGCACCTCACCCACCATCTTGCCTGCCTCCGCCACTGCGCCTTTCACGTCGGCATAGGCGAAGCCCGCCTGCCTGGCATTGGCGAGGAAGCGGCGGCGGTAGGTGGGCGACAGCAGGAACGCCAGCCAGCCGAGCGCCCCGCCCAGGAGGTGCAGCAGCGGCAGGGGCCATGCGGAAAGCAGTTGGAAGAGACGTTTCACCCGGTTTAGAATTCGCGCGTCGCCGAGTTATGGAACTACTTGCAGGGCGACCTTAAAAAATTCTGCTAAAGCGTTCGCCCAAGCTCCGGCAGAAGGCAACGCGCCTTCCCATCAAACCGACGGAGTATCTCAAATGGCGAACGACTTCCTCTTCACGTCCGAATCGGTGTCCGAAGGACACCCCGACAAGCTGGCCGACCAGGTCTCGGACGCGATCCTCGACGCGATCTTCCAGCAGGACCCGCGCAGCCGCGTTGCGGCCGAGACCCTGGCCAACACGGGCCTCGTGGTGCTGGCCGGCGAGATCACGACCAACGCGCACGTGGACTACATCCAGGTCGCGCGCGACACGATCAAGCGCATCGGCTACGACAATACGGAATACGGCATCGACTACAAGGGCTGCGCGGTCATGGTCTGCTACGACAAGCAGTCCAACGACATCGCCCAGGGCGTCGACCACGCGTCCGACGACCACCTG
>DATAGN010000035.1:0-4405 GCA_036263715.1 Ramlibacter sp. | reverse complement strand
GGAGCGGCCATGAGGGGCATTGTAGGAGCGGGGCACAATCCCGGCTGGCAACCCATCCACGCTTTCCGCCGTTTCCAAGCCATGAGCCAAGCCACCCCCGAAGTCACCGCGCGCATCGAGCGCCTGTTCGTCTATCCCGTGAAGTCCTGCGCCGGCATCGAGGTGAAGGAGGCGCTGCTGGCCGAAACCGGATTCGACCTCGACCGGGCGTGGATGGTGGTGGACGCGCAGGGCGAGTTCGTCACCCAGCGGGAACTTCCGCGCATGGCGCTCGTCAAGCCTCAGCTGAAGCTGGCGGAGGTGGTGCTGCGTGCGCCGGGCATGCTGGCGCTGCACCTGTCGATCGATACCGTGGAGGAGCCGGTGCGGGTGCGCCTGTGGGGCGACGAAGTGGCGGCCTTCGACATGGGCGACATCGCCGCGCAGTGGTTCACCGACTTCCTCGGGCAGAAGCTGCGGCTGGTGCGCTTCGACCCGGAGCACCGGCGGCTGTCCAACCCGAAATGGACCGGAAGCGTGGAAGCGCTGAACCAGTTCAACGACGGGTATCCCTTGCTGCTGGCGAGCACCGCGTCCCTGGACCTCCTGAACGAAAAGCTGGCCAAGGCAGGGCGGGAGCCGGTCGGCATCGAGCGGTTCCGTCCCAACATCGTGCTGTCCGGCATCGAAGCGCACGACGAGGACCGCCTCGGGCTGGTGCGCATCGCGACGCGCGACGGCGAAGTGCGGCTGCAGCCGGTGAAACCGTGCGCGCGGTGCCCCATCCCCAACGTGGACCCGGCCACCGCCGCCGTGGACCCCGTCGTGACGGACACCTTGCAGGGCTATCGCCGCAACCAGGTCGTGGGCGGGGCTGTCAGCTTCGCCATGAACGCGATCGTGCTGGAGGGCGTCGACCGCACGCTGCGCGTGGGCGACGCCGTCAGCGCGGACTGGAAGTTCGCCTAGCGCGCGGGCGCGAACGCCGACGTCGCCGACTCGGGGCCGGCGTCGGGCGTGAACATCACGGAGTCATTGACGGGGTCGGACGTCAGCTCCTGTTCCGGCTGGATGAAGCGGATCGGCCGGCGCGTGCGCGGCGACATGCGCGTGAGCTGCGCATCCAGCACCGCCTGCACCTCTTCGGCCTCCAGCGGACGCTCGCTGAGCAGCAGCGCGGCGACGTGGAACTGCAGCGTGACGTCGGGCTTGAGCCCGGGCAGCGGCATCAGGCCGGCGGCGATCAGGCGCGTCGCGCGTTCCGTCACCGAGGAGCGCGACGACGCGCCCTCGAGGATCACGCCGAAGCGCGTTTCACCGACGCGGCTGACGGTGTCGACGTCGCGCAGCAGCCGGCGCAGCTTGATGACGCTGCGCAGCAGGCTCTGTTCCGCCACTGCGGCGCCGAACACCTCGCGGATGCGGCCGTGGTTCACCAGGTCGATGTACATCACCGCGGCGTTCTGCTCATTGCGCTTGAAGCGCGCGACCACCTGCCGCAGCCGGTCGGTGAAGAGGTGCGGCGCCAGCAGGCCGGTCAGCGCATCCTGCGAGGAGAGCGCCTGTTCGCGCACCTGGGCGCTGTGCCGGTCGCGCGAGCGGATGAACAAGGCCACCAGCAGCAGCGGCACTTCCACGGTGAGCGAAGCCACCACGAGGTACTGCGAAGCCACGGGGATGTTCGCCCAGCCCATCGTGCGGAACACGTTCACCAGCACCGACAGCACCATCGGCAGCTGCGCCAGGAACACCCAGCGCGCCACCGTGTCGCCGCGCGACCAGGCCCAGGCGGAGACGGCGAGCGCCGCCACCGTGGCGACCACCACGTACGTGCCGACGGCGGCCAACTGGAGGCTCTTGGCGGTGAAGGGCGGCAGCAGCGCCATCACGAGACCCGCCACGCCCAGCCACAGCATCAGCCGGTCGGGCAGCGGCAGCCGCCGGCGCAAGCCGAGCGAGCCACGGATGAACAGCAGCGCGGCACCGACCGCGGCGCATGCCAGCATGGCCGTCGGCGCGTCCTGCAGCAGGCCGAAGCCGGGCCACAGCACGTGGGCGGCCACGCCCGTGAACGAGGCGACCGCCAGGCACGTGACCGCGGCGTACAGCGCGTACCAGCCGAACACCGGATCGCGGTAGGCCCAGCCCTTGGCCAGGCAACTGGCGATCAGCAGCAGCAGCGCGCCGAACGCCAGGCCCAGCACGAGGTATTCCACCTGCGCTTCGGCGCTGTGCCGGCTGGCGGTGACCAGTTCGACCGGGAAGCTGGCGGCGGTGGCGTGGCGGATGCGCACGTACACGTCGCGCGTTTCCCCCGAGCGCACGGCCAGCCGGAACAAGGGATAGCGGCCGGGCTCCGGCCACTGGCGGACGGCCAGCGTGTCACCGGCGGACTCTTCGCGCCAGCCCGCCCCATCCGCCTGGAAGACCGTCACCCGGTCCAGCAACGGCATCGGCAGTTTCAGCAGCCACTGGTGGCGCTCCATCGGGCCGCGCTGCACGCGCAGGTGCATCCACAGCGCGGCCTCGGGCGGGAGGTCGTAGACCGCCCCGGGACTTGCCGGCCGGAACTGCGCGCGGACAGCCTCGCCAACGGAGGCATCCCCGGCGGCATCGATCCAGACCCCCACGCGATCTTCGACGCGCAACTGCGGTTGCGCGTCGCGCAGCGCGATCGGCATCGGCGGTGCGGTGCTCCCGGGCGCCTGGGCGGCGGCCCCGATGCACGCTGCCAGGAGACATCCGAAAGCCAGAAGCCGGGCTGTGGCCCATCGCATACACTTTCCGGCTTCGTTCACGGGTACTGACATGAGTTTGAAGTGCGGGATCGTGGGTTTGCCGAACGTCGGCAAGTCCACCTTGTTCAATGCCTTGACCAAGGCGGGCATTGCCGCGGAGAACTACCCGTTCTGCACGATCGAGCCGAACGTCGGCGTCGTGGAACTGCCGGACCCGCGGCTCGCCGCGCTGGCGGCCATCGTCAAACCCGAGCGCATCGTGCCAGCCATTGTCGAGTTTGTCGATATCGCCGGTCTGGTCGCCGGCGCGAGCAAAGGCGAGGGTCTGGGCAACCAGTTCCTCGCCCACATCCGCGAAACCGACGCGGTGGTGAACGTGGTCCGCTGCTTCGAGGATGCGAACGTGATCCATGTCTCCGGGCGCGTCGACCCGGTGGCGGATATCGAGGTGATCCAGACCGAGCTGTGCCTGGCCGACCTCGGCACGGTGGACAAGACACTGGCCCGTTACAGCAAGGCGGCGAAGTCAGGAAACGACAAGGAAGCGGCGAAGATGGTGCAGCTGCTGCCCAAGGTACAGGCGGCGCTGAACGAAGGACGGCCGGTGCGCACGTTGCAACTGAGCGACGACGAGCGCGCGCTGCTGAAGCCGCTGTTCCTGATCACCGCGAAGCCGGCGATGTTCGTCGGCAACGTGGACGAAAGCGGCTTCGAGAACAACCCGCACCTGGACAGGCTGCGCGCCTATGCGCAGACGCAGAACGCGCCCGTCGTGGCGATCTGCGCGAAAATCGAATCCGAGATCGCCGACATGGGCGACGAGGACAAGAAGATGTTCCTGGCGGAGATCGGCCAGGACGAGCCCGGCCTGAACCGCCTGATCCGCGCGGCCTTCAAGCTGCTCGGGTTGCAGACCTACTTCACGGCCGGCGAGAAGGAAGTGCGGGCCTGGACCGTCGCGATCGGTGCGACCGCACCGCAGGCCGCCGGCGTCATCCACACCGATTTCGAGCGCGGCTTCATCCGCGCCCAGACCATCGCCTTCGACGACTACATCGCCTACAAGGGCGAGCAGGGCGCCAAGGACGCGGGCAGGATGCGCAGCGAAGGCAAGGAATACATCGTCAAGGACGGCGATGTCATGAATTTCCTTTTTAACGTGTAGCGCGCAGGGATGCGGTGAACACGTCACTGCATTCGGGCGCTTGCCGTTCCACCATGGCGCTCCTGCCGCACCGTGCGGCGCCGGAGCTGCCCATGTCCTCGCTCTCCCGGTTCGCCCTTCGCCTGCGCCGGCGCGCGCTGCGCTGGTACGAGATCGGCCTGTGCGCCGCGCTGCTGGCGATGGCTGTCGCCCTGGCGCTGCCGTCTTCGTCGGCCGAAGCAGGGGACGAGGGCGTTCAGTGCGGGAACATCCACAGCAGCACGGTCGTCATGCAGAGGTAGCGCAGGAACTTGCCAACGAGCATGTAGCCGGTGCACGGCCAGAAGGGCATCCGCAGCCATCCGGCCACCGCGCACAGCGGGTCGCCGACCACGGGCAGCCAGGACAGCAGGCACGCCTTGGGCCCGAGCTTTTCCAGGAAGTCGAGCGCCTTCATGTGGTGCTTCGACTTGTGGTACTTGTCGGCGACCTCGTGGGCACCGTAACCCAGCCACCAGTCCAGCATGCCGCCCAGCGTATTGCC
>DATAGN010000034.1:0-2061 GCA_036263715.1 Ramlibacter sp. | reverse complement strand
TCGACACGCCGATCGAGGTGGACTACTACCGCCACGGCGGCATCCTTCCTTTTGTGCTCAGGCAGCTACTCGCTGCATGAGCACGCAGTCAATGCTGATGGGAATCGCCACGCGACCGCGTGGCGAGGTGCTCCGGCAGCTGCTCGCGGCGTGAACGACCTGCTGATTGCCGGTGGCGGCATCGGCGGTCTGGCAGCGGCGCTGGCCGCGCGGCGGGCCCACTGGCATGTGCGCCTGTGCGAACAGGCACCGGCTTTCAGCGAGGTCGGGGCGGGCGTCCAGCTCGGGCCGAACGCCACCCGCATCCTGCGCGAGTGGGGCGTGCTCGACCAGGGCTTGCGCATGCGCTGCGTGGCGCCGCCGCGCCTGCGGGTGCGCGACGGCGCCGATGCAAGCGTGCTGGGCGTGCTGGAGCTCGGCGCCGGCTTCGAACAGCGCTATGGCGCCCCTTACCTCACGGCCCACCGCGCGGACCTGCAGGGCGCGCTGCTCGCGGCCGCCCGCGCGGCGGGCGCGCAAATGCACAACGACGTGCGCCTGATGCGCGTGGAGCAGGATGCGGCCGGCGTGCGCGCGCAGAGCGCTTCGGCCGGAGCCTTCGGCGCCGCGGCCCTGGTCGCTGCGGATGGCTTGTGGAGCGTGCTGCGCGGTGCGGTCGTGGCGGATGCTGCGCCGCAGCCGACGGGACATCTCGCCTACCGCGCGCTCGTGCGGCAGCAGGACCTGCCGGCCGGCTTGCGCAGCGACGAGGTCACTGCCTGGCTCGCCCCGCGCATGCACCTCGTGAGCTATCCGGTGCGCGGCGGCGAGTGGCTGAACATGGTGTGTGTCGTGCAGGGCACGCAGGCTGGCGACCCGGGGGACTGGGACCATGCGGCGTCGCAGGCGCAGCTGGAGTCGGCGTTGGGCCCGGTGTGCAGCGAAGTGCGCGAGCGCGTGGCGGCCGCGGGCGACTGGCGCCTGTGGGTCCTGCATGCGCGCGCGCCGGTGCGCTCGGCCGACGAACTCGCGCGCGGCCGCGTGGCCTTGCTCGGCGACGCCGCGCATCCGATGCGGCCTTACCTGGCGCAAGGCGCCGGCATGGCCATCGAGGATGCGCGCGAGCTGCAGCGCATGCTGGTGATGGTGCGCGACGGGATCGCCGACGTGCCGACCGCCTTGCGCCGCTACGCCCTCAATCGCTGGCAGCGGGTCGCGCGCGTGCAGGAGAAGGCGCGGCGCAATGGCGTGGTGTTCCATGCGACCGGTGCACTGCGTCTCGCGCGCAACGCGGCGATGCGCACGTTGGGCTCGCGCTTGCTGGACCAGCCGTGGTTGTATCGGTGAGAAAGCTCAAAGATCCGTCCGCAGCTGCCAGATCTCCGGGAACAGCACCACGTCCAGCATCTTGCGCAGGTAGCTCACGCCGCCGGTGCCGCCGGTGCCGCGCTTGAAACCGATCACGCGCTCCACCGTCGTCACGTGCCGGAAGCGCCACAGCCGGAACGCATCCTCCAGGTCGGTGAGCTCCTCGCCCAGCTCGTACAGGTCCCACTGCTTCGAAGACTCGCGGTACACCGACAACCAGGCCTGCTCCACTTCCTTGTTCGCGACGTAGGGCTGCGTCCAGTCGCGCTGCACGTGCGACGCGGGGATCGGCAGGCCGCGGCGCGCCAGCAGGCGCAGGGCCTCGTCGTACAGCGACGGCGTTTCATACGCGGCCTGCACCACCGACAGCCGCTCGGCATGATGCTCGTGCGGCTTGAGCATCGCCGCGTTCTTGTTGCCGAGGCGGAACTCGATGCAGCGGTACTGCCAGCTCTGGAAACCGCTCGAGGAGGCAAGGTACGGCCGGATGGCGCTGTACTCCGCCGGCGTCATGGTGGCCAGCACGTCCCAGGCGTGCACCAGCTGCTCCATGATCCGCGACACGCGGGCGAGCATCTTGAAGGCGGGCGGCAGCTCGTCGCGGGCGATCGAGGCGATGGCCGCCGACAGCTCGTGCAGCATCAGCTTCATCCACAACTCGCTGGTCTGGTGCTGCACGATGAACAGCATCTCGTTGTGGTCGGGCGAGAGCGG
>DATAGN010000033.1:0-3638 GCA_036263715.1 Ramlibacter sp. | reverse complement strand
CCTTGGGGTAGAGCGTGGAGACCACCAGCACGTTGGGGTACCACTCCACCATCACGTTGGGGTAGAGCGTCAGCCAGATCGCGCCCTGCTTGGGCGGCTTGCCCTCCTGGTAGCGCAGGATCTCGTCGTGCCACTTGCTGTAGACGTCCGAGCCCGGCTTGCCCAGCTTGCCGGCGACGCCCACGGTCTGCACCGAGTAGTCCTGCCCGAACTCCCAGCGCAGGTCCTCGCAGGTGACGAAGTTGCCCAGGCCGGGATGGAAGGGGCCGACGTGGTAGTCCTCCAGGTAGACCTCGATGAAGGTCTTCCAGTTGTAGTCCACCTCGTGCAGCACGGTGCGGTCGTAGACATAGCCGCTGAAATCGAGGTCCGCCGCGGTCGGCCCGAGCCTGGCCAGGGAGCGCTTCACGTCGAAGCCGTTGGCCTCGAACACCAGCCCGTTCCAGGTCTGGACCGGATAGTTGTTGAGGTTCAGGCACGGGTCCGTGGCGAAGTGCGGCGCACCCAGCAGCGTGCCCGCCTTCGCGCCCGCGCCGGCGCTGTAGGTCCAGCGGTGCAGCGGGCACACGATGTTGCCTCCGGACGAGGGCTTGTCGCCCACGGAGCCGCGCCCGTGCAGCATCACCGCCTGGCGGTGCCGGCACACGTTGGAGACCAGCTCGACCCCCTTGGGCGTGCGCAGCAGCGCGCGCCCTTCGCCTTCCTGGCGCAGTGCGTGGTAGTTGCCGACCTCCGGGATCGCCAGTTCGTGCCCCAGGTACCGGGGCCCGCGCTGGAAGATCAGCTCCAGCTCGCGGGCATGCAGCGCCGCATCGAAGTAGCTGGAAACAGGGAGTTGGCTTGCGGCCTGCTGTAATTGAAGACTTAAATCAGACATACGTCCTGACCAAGAGCTCCCCCTATGAAGGGGCAGGGCCACGCGGGTGAGGCGCGACAGAAAAGGGAGGCGGATTCTACCCTGCAGGGGAGATGGGGCGCTGGGGCGGGGCTGCAAGTGCCGAGCGGCCTAAAATCCCTGTCTTTGCACGATAACCCGCATGTCCAAGCCGCCCTTCAAACCTCCAGCCAGCTATGAAGCGGCGATGGAAGAGCTCGAGCAGCTCACCGGCTTGATCGAGTCCGGGCAGCTGCCGCTGGAGCAGCTGCTGGCCGGCTACGAGCGCGGCGCCGAGCTGCTGAAGTTCTGCCGCGACAAGCTGCAGGCCGTGGAGGAGCAGATCAAGGTGCTCGACGCGGGCGTGCTCAAACCGTGGAACAACGAGTGAGTTTTTCCCTGAAGGACTGGTCGGCCGTTCGACTGGAGCGCGTGGAGCAGGCGCTGTCCGCCTGGGTGCCGGCCGATGCGCCCGCGGGCCTGGGCGAGGCCATGCGGTATGCCGTGCTCGATGGCGGCAAGCGCTTGCGGCCCTTGCTGGTGCTCGCCGCGTGCGAGGCGGTCGACGGCCACGCGGACGCCGCGCTGCGCGCCGCCTGTGCCGTCGAATTGATCCACGCCTATTCGCTCGTGCACGACGACATGCCCTGCATGGACAACGACGTGCTCCGGCGTGGCAAGCCCACCGTGCACGTCGCCTACGGTGAAGCGACCGCGCTGCTGGCCGGCGACGCGCTGCAGGCGCTCGCCTTCGAACTGCTCGCTCCGGCCGATGCCGGCGTGCCCGAGCGCACCCAGGCGCGCCTGTGCCGCCAGCTCGCGCTCGCGGCCGGCCATGCCGGCATGGCCGGCGGCCAGGCGATCGACCTCGCCGCGGTGGGCCGGGCCCTGAGCGAAGACGAACTGCGCCAGATGCACCGCCTGAAGACCGGCGCGTTGCTGCAGGCCAGCGTCACCATGGGGGCTGCCTGCGGCCAGCCTTCGGCCGCGGCGGAGCGGGGCCTGCAGGACTACGGCCGCGCGCTCGGCCTGGCCTTCCAGGTGGTCGACGACATCCTGGACGTCACCGCCGACTCGGCCACGCTCGGCAAGACCGCGGGCAAGGACGCGGCCGCGGACAAGCCGACCTACGTTTCCCTGCTGGGATTGCAGCGCGCCCGCACCTACGCCGGCGAATTGCTGCACGATGCACGTTCCGCGCTCGCGACGACCGGCCTGGCCGATACGCGGGCCCTGCAGGCGCTGGCCGAGATGGTCGTGCACCGCGACAACTGAACACGACATGGCAACGCTGCTCGAAACCATCAACGACCCCGCCGACCTGCGCAAGCTGCCCCGGGCGCAGCTGCCGCTGCTGGCCGACGAGCTGCGCGCGTACGTGCTCGACTCGGTCGCGCGCACCGGCGGCCACCTCAGCTCGAACCTGGGCACGGTGGAACTGACGATCGCGCTGCACTACGTCTTCAACACGCCCTGGGACCGCGTGGTCTGGGACGTGGGCCACCAGACCTACCCGCACAAGATCCTGACCGGCCGGCGCGAGCGCATGGCGACGCTGCGCCAGCTGGGTGGACTGGCCGGCTTCCCGCAGCGCGCGGAGAGCGAGTACGACACCTTCGGCACCGCGCATTCGTCCACCAGCATCTCCGCGGCGCTCGGCATGGCGGTCGCCTCCAAGCAGAAGGGCGAGCAGCGGCATTGCGTGGCGGTGATCGGCGACGGCGCCATGAGCGCGGGCATGGCGTTCGAGGCGCTGAACAACGCCGGCGTGGCCGATGCCGACCTGCTGGTGATCCTGAACGACAACGACATGTCGATCAGCCCGCCGGTGGGCGCCCTGAACCGGTATCTCGCCCAGCTGATGTCCGGCCGCTTCTACGCGGCGGCCAAGGACCTGGGCAAGAACGTGCTGAAGGTGGCGCCGCCCCTGTTCGAACTGGCCAAGCGCTTCGAGGAACATGCCAAGGGCATGGTGGTGCCGGCCACGTTGTTCGAGAAGTTCGGCTTCAACTACGTCGGCCCGATCGACGGCCACGACCTGGACTCGCTCATCCCGACGCTGCAGAACATCCGGCAACTGAAGGGCCCCCAGTTCCTGCACGTCGTGACGAAGAAGGGGCAGGGCTACAAGCTCGCCGAAGCGGACCCGGTGGCGTACCACGGGCCCGGCAAGTTCGACCCCGCGGTGGGCCTGGTGAAGCCCGCGACGCCACCGAAGCCGACCTTCACGCAGGTGTTCGGCCAGTGGCTGTGCGACATGGCGGCGCAGGACCAGCGCCTGGTCGGCATCACGCCCGCCATGCGCGAAGGCTCGGGCATGGTGGAGTTCCACCAGCGTTTCCCCGAGCGTTACCACGACGTTGGCATCGCCGAACAGCATGCGGTGACCTTCGCCGCGGGCATGGCCTGCGAGGGCCTGAAGCCCGTGGTCGCGATCTATTCCACCTTCCTGCAGCGCGCCTATGACCAGTTGATCCACGACGTGGCGCTGCAGAAGCTGCCGGTGGTGTTCGCCCTCGATCGCGCGGGCCTGGTCGGCGCCGACGGGCCGACGCACGCCGGCGCGTACGACATCGTCTACCTGCGTTGCATTCCGCAGGTGAGCATCGCCTGTCCGGCCGACGAGAACGAAGCACGCAAGCTGCTGACCACCGCCTACCAGCAGGACCATCCGGTGGCCGTGCGCTATCCGCGCGGTGCGGGCGTCGGCGTGCCGGTCGAAGCGGGCCTGGCCGCGCTGCCCTTCGGCAAGGGCGAGTTGCGC
>DATAGN010000032.1:0-12370 GCA_036263715.1 Ramlibacter sp. | reverse complement strand
ACCTGCCGGTGAGGGTCCGGCGTCCATCCGGGGAGAAGAAGGAGATCTCCCCGAACAGCTGGCCCGCCGCCTGGTGCGTGCCGATCTCCTCCCACTGCAGCTTTCCGTTCACCAGCAGGAACAGGGCATCGGCCAGGTCCCCGCGGCGGAACACGATCGTCCCGGCGGGCAGCACCCGTCGCTTCATGTACGGCTTGAGCCAGAGCCCGGAAAGGTCGTCGCCGGCCGCGGCGGCGCTCACCCTTCGCGTGAGCCGCACGATCTCGACGAGCCGCCAGGCATTCAGCGGCACCAGCAGCAGGAAGAGCAGCACCGCGCCCAGGTTGAACGCCAGGGCCGCGCTCGCAAGCAGGAAGACGCTGCTGGCCAGGGTGAGCGCGCGCAGCGGCACCATGGTGCGCACGAACGAGCCGGCCAGCGCGAAGCCCAGGCCGATGGCGCTGAGGATCGCCAGCAGCGCGCCGCGTCCGGTCATCAGCGGCCTTGCCAGGTCCTGGAGGACACCGATGGCCTGGTCGTACATGCGCGTTTCCCCGAGCCGCTCACTCGAGCAGCACGTCGGCGCTGATGCGCAGGGACGCGGGCACCTGCAGTTGCAAGGCGCGTGCGGTCGCGAGGTTGAGGACGAACTCGAACTTGTGCGGTTGCAGCACCGGCAGTTCAGCGGGCGCGTCGCCGTTCACGATGCGCGCCGCATAGGTGCCGGCCTGCCGGTAGGCCTCGACGTAGTCGATGCCGTAGCTGGCCAGCCCGCCGCCCGAGGCGAAGTCGCGCAGGGTGTACATGGCGGGGATGCGATGGCGGGCAGCCAGGCCGACGATGGTGGCGCGTGAGGCGTTGAGGAACGGGTCCGAGGGCACCAGGAGGGCGGAGGACCCGGCCTTGCGCAGCGCCGCGAAGGCCTGTTCCAGTTCCTCCTCCGTCGATGCGCGCAGCACGTGCGTAGCGCGGTTGCGCACCTGCGCGGCTTGCGCGAAAGCCTGCGTGAGGCGGCCCAGGGAAGCGCTGCGTCCGTTGACCAGCATGGCGATGGACGCCGCACCCGGTGCGAGCTCCGTGACCAGCTCGAGCTGCTTGGAGATCAGTTCGTTGGCGAACAGGCTCACGCCCGTCATCGTGCCGCCCGGGCGGGCGAGGGACTGCGCGAGCCCCATGCGCACCGGGTCGTCGCTCACGGCGAACACCACGGGAACCGGCCCGGCGAGCTTTTTCGCCAGCAGCGCCGCGTCGGTCGAGCCGACCGCGAGCACGGCGACCCTGGCCGCCAGGAGCTCCTGGATGTGCGCTTCTGCGCGGGCCGCGCTGCCCAGGGCAAAACGCGGGAGCACCTCGACGCCGCGGCCCCCGGCGATCCTCTCGGCGATGCCCGCCCTGAACGCCTCGACATAGGCGCCGTGGGTTTCGGCGCTGCCCGGCAGCACGAAGCCGATGCGCGTGGTGCGGGTCTGCGCCTGCACGACGAGCGGGCAGCCCAGAGCCAGGGACAACAAGGAGCGGCGCAGCATCGGGTCCTCCATGCCATGCAGCATCGTGCCAGCCCGGGCGCCAAGTCCATCAGGGCATGTCCCAAGCGGGCGGGCACCGGTTGCTGACAAGCTCGCCCGGTGAACGCAACCATGTGCCTGCCATCGCTCCTTTCGCGCCGCCGCGTCCTGGCCGCTGCCCTTGCGGCGCCATGGGCCAGCCGCGCGCAATTGCGGGGGCAGCCCCGGCGCGTGGGCTTCCTCGCGCAGATCACGCGCCCGGATCCGTTCGACCCGCACATCTTCGGTTCGCTGGCCAAGGCGCTGCGCGAACTCGGTTACGTGGAGGGACAGAACCTCGCGATGCAGTGGCGCTTCGGCGGCGGCGAGGTGGCGCGCCTGCCGGCGCTGGCCAGGGAGCTTGCCGACCAGCAACTGGAAGCGGTGATCGCGGCCGGCACCTTGTCGGCGATCGCGATGCACAAGGCGACCAGCACGACCCCGGTCGTCTTCGGGAATGTCTCCGATCCCGTGGGTGCCGGCGTGGTCCAGTCCCTCAGCCGCCCGGGGACGAATTGCACCGGCATCGCCAGCCTGCTGCAGGGCATGATGCCCAAGCTGCTGGAACTCACGCGGGAGGCGCTGCCCCGCGCCGACCGCGTCGGCCTGATGATCAATCCTCTGCAACCTTCGCACGCCGGCCTCCTGGCGGGCTTGCAGCCGATGGCGCAGTCCCGCGGCATCCGCCTGGCGCAGTTCGGCGCCACCACGGCCGCGGAAATCGAGCAGGGCTTCGCCGCGGCGGCGCGCGAGAACATGGATGCCATGCTGCTGCCCAACGAGGGCCTGTTCATCCAGCACCGCAGGTTGATCGCGCAGCAGGGGGCCCGGTACCGCCTGCCCCTCGTGTCGGTCGACGACGAGCTGGCGCCCCTCGGCGCCTTGCTGACGTACGGCGCCGACCAGCACGCCATGTTCCGCCGCCTGGCCACCTATGTCGATCGCGTGCTGCGGGGCGGCCGCCCCGCCGAGATCCCGGTCGAACAGCCCACGCAGTTCCTGCTGTCGGTGAACCGGCGGGCGGAGGCCGACCTGCAGCTGCGCGTCGCACCCAGCCTGCTGATTCGCGCCGATCGGGTGATCGAATGACGCGGGAGGGCCGGCGGCATCTGCTGGCCGGCCTTCAGATCACCTCGTCCGCCCGCAGCAACAGCGATTGCGGCACCCGCAGACCGAGCGCCTGCGCAGCCTTCATGTTCACGGCCAGGTCGAACTTGACCGGTTGCTCCACGGGCAAGTCGGCGGGACGCGCGCCCTTGAGGATCCGGTCCACGTACACCGCGGCACGCCGGTAGTTCTCCTGCCAGTCCGCCGCGTAGCTCACGATTCCCGCTGGGAGCAGGGCGCGCGAGGCGCAGGCGACCGGCAAGCCCGTGCTGCGCAAGGCCGGCGCCAGGCGCGCGAGCTCGTACCCGAACATCTGGTCGGCCACCACGACGATGCCTTGCGCACCGCTGTCACGCACCCGCCCCATGGCAGCGGGAAACGCGTCGGCACTGTTGGCCGCAATGCGCACGCCCTGCAGGCCGAGCGCACGGGCAGCCTCCTGCGCCCGGGTCCAGAGCGCGGCGTGGCTCTGGTTGGTTTCGTTGAGCAACACCGCGATGCGCCTGACCTGGGGTGCGAGCTCGTGCAGCAGCTCCACCACTTTCGGCACGACGTCGGCAAGCCGGCTGGTGGTGCCCGTGATGTTCCCGCCGGGCCGCGCCAGCGACTGCACGAACTTGTTCTCCACCGCATCCGATACGTTCGCCATGACGATGGGGATCGTGCGGGTGGCTTTCTGCACCGCGCGCGTGAGCGGCGGATTGCCGACCACGATCGCCTCGGGGCGGGCCGCGACGAGTTCCGCCGCGAGCATGTCGAGGCGGCTCACGTCGCCGCCGGCATGTCGCTCCACGTAGCTCACGTTGCGGCCTTCGGCCCACCCCGCGGCGCGCATGGCCGCGCGGAACGGGTCGAACATGCGGTCCGACGCATTCCCGACGGCAGGGGACCCGATCGAAAAGAGGCCGACGCGCCGCAGCTCCGTACTGGCGCGCGCAGGCAGCGCCAGGCAGATCGCAGCATGGGCCGTCGCCAGAACGATGTCCCTGCGCGTTCCCTTGTCGGTCACGAAATCACCTCTGTCGCTCTCACCAGCACCGACTGCGGCACGACCAGGCCGAGTGCCTTCGCCGTGCGCAGGTTCACGACGAGTTCATGCTCGCGCGCCTGCTGGATCGGCAAGTCCCCCGGCCGCGCTCCCCGCAGGATCTTGTCCACGAAGAACGCAGCCTGCCGAAACATGAGGCCGGGGTTCGCGGCGTAACCGAACAGGCCACCGTCGCGGGCGACCTGCGCGGAGCCGACGCAGGCGATCCGCTCCTGGGAGGCGGCGCGGACGATGCGCGGCGCGTTCCGGGTGATCATCAGGTCCGGCTGCAGCATGAGGACTTCCCTCCGCGCGCCTGCCATGCTGCGGACGGCCGCTTCCAGTTCCTCGGCCGCCACGACCTCGTAGACCTCCAGCGTCAGGCCCATCCTGGCCGCCTGTTCGGCCATCAGCTTCGGAACCGTGGTCCGCACGCGAGCGTTGATGAGGTAGGCGAGCCGGCTCGCCTTCGGCATCACGTCGCGAACCAGGTCCAGCCACTTGATGGTGATCTCGGCTCCGCTGGTGACGCCGGTCACGCTCTTGCCCGGGCGGGCGAGGCTGTCGGCGAAGCCGAGCGCCACCGGGTCCGCCGCCATGCCCATCACCACCGGCACCGCAGGCCGCGCATCGCGGGCCGCACGCGTGCCGGGCGAACCCACCGTCACGATCAGCTCCACGCCCTTTTGCGTCAGCTCGTTCGCCAGGGCGGGCAGGCTGTCGTAGCGGTTGTCCGCCCAGCGCAGTTCCAGCACGATGTCGCGCCCCTCCACGTAACCCAGGTCGCGCAATCCGGCGCGAAACGCTTCCAGGTTGGCGGCCCCTTCCGCCGCGGTGGCGGTGTGCAGGTACCCGATGCGGCGCAAGCGCGCCTGGGAAAAGACGGCGTGGGGGCAGAGGGCCGCCAGGGCCAGGCCGGCCAGCCGGCGGCGCGGCAAGGCGCCTGCGGGCGGGGAGTGCACAGGGAAGTTCTTCATGCTGCAGGCGGGAAGGGTTGACCGGCGGGCGGCCAGTGTCGATAGGGGGATCACCCGAGTGCCGCAAGCACCGTGCGCATGCGGCAATGGAGGCCCGTCCAGGAGGTGTGCGGCTTGTCGACCACAGCACGAGAGGAGCCGCGCGCGCGGCCGGCCGGCGCGGCGGGCCTGCTGGCCGCCCTCGCCGGTGCGAGCTCCATGGCCATCCTCACCCTGTCCTCGCTGGTGAGCCTGGGTACGCTGGCGGTGGGGCCCCTGGGCCGGCCGGCGTTCGCGGCGGGCGTCGCGGCAGCGGCGGTGGCGGCCATCGTGGGCGGCGCCTTCGTTGCGTTGCGCACCCGCATTCCCGGGCAGGTCACCGCCCCGGCTGCCTCCACCACGGTGATCTACGCCGCGCTGGCCGCCGACGTGGTGCTGCGCGCCGGCGAGCAGGCGTCCGTCGGCTCGCTCTGGGCGTCGCTGTCCCTGGCGGTGGTGATCATGGGCGTGCTGCTGTGGGTCGCAGGAAAGATGCAGTTCGCCGACGCCATCAAGTTCCTGCCGACGCCGGTGGGCGCGGGCTTCGTCACCGGCATCGGCCTGCTCGTGATCTGGACGCAGCTCGGGCCGCTCCTGGGCATCGAAGGCAAGCTCGCGCGCATGGCGCCGGCGGCGATCGTCGAGGCGGCCCAGCCTGGCGCGTTGCTGGTCGGCGTGGTGGCGGCAGCCACCATCTGGGCCTATCCGAAGCTGAAGCTGCCCGGGCCGCCGGTCGTCGCGGCACTGCTGGCGGGCACGGCACTGCACCACGCGCTGGCCGTGGCCGGCCTGGGCAGCGAGCTCGGGCCGACGCTCGGCGCGCTGGCGCCGGCAGCGGACACCTTGAACACCGCCCGCAGCACCTGGGCCGCGTTCTCGCCGCAGTGGCTGCTGGGCACGATCGTCCAGGTGTTGCCGTATGCCGCCTTCCTGGCGCTGCAGGCGATCATCAATGCGGCGGTGACGGGGTCGGCCGTGGCCACCCTGCTGGGAACGCGCCCGCGGGTCAACGACACGCTGCGGGCGCAAGGCATGGCCAACATCGCCTGCGGATTGCTGGGCGCGCTGCCCGTCACCACCGCCGCCACCCTGGCCTTGCCGGCTGCGCGCCAGGGAGCCACCAGCGGCGTGCTGGCCCTGGCCTGCGCGGTGTTGCTGGTGCTGACCTTCGTGCTCGGCGGCGTGCTCGGGTACGTACCGGTGCCCGTGCTCGCAGGCATCCTGGTCATGAGCGGCTACGGGCTGATCGACCGGTGGGCCAAGGACCTCGCCGGCCAGCTGTGGCGGCGGCGCGGGCGCGACCCGGCCGCATTGCTCAACCTGGCGCTGGTCGTCGCGGTGGCCGCCGCCTTCTTCCTGGGCAGCATTCCGCTGGCGCTCACGGTCGGCGCGGTGCTGGCGATGTTGCTGCTGGCGGTGAACATCTCGCGGGCCACCACCATCGGCACCCAGGACGGGCGCCGGCTGGCGTCCACGCGCGTGTGGCCGGCCGGCGACGCTGCCTGGCTGGCCGAGCGGCGCGCCTGCATCGCCTTGCTGCGCCCGCGCGGCGGGCTGTTCTTCGGCACCGCCGACGAACTGGCGCGGCATCTCGAAGCGCTGGCGGACCCCACGCGGTACTGCATCGTCGATGTGGCCAAGGCAGCCACGATCGACGCGACCGGTTGCCAGATCCTCGCCGGGACGGCGAAGACGCTCGCTGCCCGCGGCGTGCACGTGCTCGTGGCGGGCGTCGCACCCGCCAGCGCAGCACAGCGCGAGCTGGAGACGCTCGGCCTGGCCTTGCCACGCAAGCAGGCCGCCTGGTTCGCGGACGTCGACCATGCGCTGGAAGCCATCGAGGAGGAGATGCTGGCCGAGCGCACCGCGGCGGACGCAGACGCAACCCTGGACAGGGCCGCCAGCCCGCTGACGCTCGGCATGGACGACGAGGCCATCGCGCGCTTCCGGCAACTGCTGCTTCCGCGCGACGTTGCGGGCGGCGCGCTGTTTCGCCGCGGCGAGGAGGCCAGTTCGATGTTCCTGCTGGAAAGCGGGCGCGTCGAGATCTGCGTGACCAACGCGGAGACCGGCAGGACCACGCGGCTCGCGTCGTTCGGGCCGGGCGCCATCTTCGGCGAGGTCTCGCTCCTGAGCACCGGCCAGCGCACCGCGGACGCCGTGTGCGTGGAGCCCTGCCGCCTGCACGAATTCACGCGGGAAGCGCTCGGGCAGCTGGAAGCGAGCGACGCCACCCTGCACGCGCGCATCCTGCGCAACCTGGGCATCCACCTGGCCAACCGGCTGGTGATCGCCACCTCCACCTTGCAGGCGCAGCAGTGACGGCGGTTTGCGACCAGGCAGCGCGGCCGTATGATGGCCGGCGACCGCAGCCCACGATGAAGCTCCTTCCCGGATCCCTCGGACGCAAGTACGCGATCTACTTCGTGTCCGTTGTCGGCATGGCGCTCCTGGTCAGCGGCCTGGTGCAGCTGCTCTTCACCTACCGCGAGAACCAGGCCGCCGTGCTGAACCTGCAGGCGGAGAAGGCGGCGTTCGCGGGATCGCGCATCGAAGCCTATGTGCGCGAGATCGAGCGCCAGCTCGGGTGGATGCGCTTTCCGCGCCCGGAGGGCACCGGCGCCGACCAGATCCGGCTGGACTACCTCAAGCTGCTGCGGCAGGTGCCGGCGATCACGGACGTCGTGCTGCTCGACGCGCAGGGCAAGGAGCAGGTGAAGGTCTCGCGCGTGAGCGTCGACGTGGTCGACCCCAACGCGGACCACTCGCGCGACCCGCGCTTCCTGGTCCCGAAGAAGGGCGAGACCTATTTCGGGCCCGTGTACTTCCGCAAGGGCACCGAGCCCTACATGACGATCGCGGTCGCCGAGAGCGGCCGCTCGGGCGGCGTGACCGTGGCCGAGGTCAACCTGAAGTTCATCTGGGACGTCGTCTCGCGCATCCGCGTGGGCGAGAAGGGCGGGGCCTACGTGGTGGACGAGCGCGGGCACCTGATCGCGCACCCGGACATCAGCTTCGTGCTGCGCAACCAGGACCTCTCGTCCCTGCCGCAGGTGGCCGCGGCGCGCGGGCCGGGCGGCCAGGACCCGCAGGTCACGCGCAGCCCGGAGGGGCACCGCGTGCTGTCCGCCCATGCCGCCATCCCGTCGCTGCGCTGGCTGGTGTTCGTCGAACAGCCGGTGGAGGAGGCCCTGGCCCCCGTGTACGGCGCCTTGCGGCGCACGGGCCTGCTGTTCCTGCTCGGGTTGGGACTCGCGGTCATGGCCAGCGTCTACGTCTCGCGCCGCATGGTCAAGCCGATCATGGCGATCGGCGCCGGTGCCGAGGTGCTGGCCGGCGGCGACCTGTCGCACCGCATCGAGATCCGCACGGGCGACGAACTCGAGGGACTCGCGCACCAGGTGAACCATCTTGCAGCCACCTTGGGCGACCTGTACGGCAGCCTGGAACGCAAGGTGGAACAGCGCACGGGCGAACTGAGCGAGGCCTTGCGTTACCAGACGGCAGTGAGCGACGTGCTGCGGCAACTGAGCCAGTTCCCGAGCGATGCCGAGTCGGTGTTCCGCGTGATCCTGGACAACGCCAGCCGCCTGCTCGGGAGCGAGGCGGCGGCCGTGCTCTCCTACGACGGGCAGGCGGTGGACCTGGTGGCCACGCGCGGGTGGACGCCGGTCGCCCTGAAGGATGCCGAGCGCGTGTACCCGGCGGCACCGGGCGCGCAGATCGTCGGCGCCGATGCCATCCTGCAGCTGCGGCCCGTGGCCGTGGACGACACGCAGGCCGGCGGCGTGCCGGCCTCGGCCGCCAGTTTTGGCTGGCGCCGGCTCGTCACGGTGCCGATGCTGAAGGAAGGCCGGGCCGTGGGCGCCATCGCCCTCGGCTGGGCCGAGCCGGGCACCACGCCGGCCAAGGACGTCGAGGTGCTGCGCACCTTCGCCGACCAGGCCGTGATCGCCGTCGAGAGCGTGCGCCTGGTCAACGAGATCAAGCGCAAGAGCGCCGAACTCGAAGTCGCCGGCAAGCACAAGAGCGAGTTCCTCGCGAGCATGTCGCACGAGCTGCGCACGCCGCTGAACGCCGTGATCGGCTTTTCCGAGGCGCTGCTGGAGGAAATGTTCGGTGGGCTCAACGAGAAACAGGCGGAATACCTGCGCGACATCCACAGCTCCGGCACGCACCTGCTTTCGCTGATCAACGACATCCTGGACCTCTCGAAGATCGAGGCCGGCCGCATGGACCTGGAGCTGTCCGCCTTCAGCGTGCCCGCCGCCCTGGAAAGCACCATGACCCTGATGCGCGAGCGCGCGAGCCGGGGGCAGGTGGCGCTCAGCCTGCAGTGCGGCACGTTGCCGCCGCAGTGGGTGGCCGACGAGCGCAAGTTCAAGCAGATCATGATCAACCTCCTGTCCAACGCGGTGAAGTTCACCCCCGCCGGCGGACGCGTGAGCGTGAGCGCCGCCGAAGCAGGCGACACCCTCGAGATCGCGGTGGCCGACACGGGGGTGGGCATCAAGCCCGAGGACCGGGAACTGGTGTTCGAGGAGTTCCGCCAGGCCAGCGGCAACCACCTGGCCAAGGTGGAAGGCACCGGGCTGGGCCTGGCGCTCACCCGCAAGCTCGTCGAACTGCACGGCGGGTCCATCGAGTTGCACAGCGAGGTGGGACGCGGCTCCACCTTCGTGGTCCGCCTGCCGCAACAGGAGGTCGCCGTCATCCAATGAGCACCATCCTCATCGTCGAAGACAACGACAAGAACATGAAGCTGTTCCGCGACATCCTGCAGTTCGCGGGCTACACCACGGTGGAGGCGGTCACCGGCGCGGAAGGCCTGGCCGCCGCCAAGGCGCACCGGCCCGACCTGATCCTGATGGACATCCAGCTGCCGGACACCGACGGCGTCGCGGTGCTGCAGGCCGTGCGCGCAGAGCCGGGGCTGACGATGCCGGTGCTGGCCGTGTCCGCCTCGGTGATGCCTGACGACCAGCAGCGCATCGTCGGCTCGGGCTTCGACGGCTTCATCATGAAGCCGATCAACGTCAAGAACTTCCTGGCCACCGTGAAGCACACGCTGGACGCCGCACGATGACCCTGCGAACCATCCTGGTGGTCGACGACACGCCGCTCAACGTGAAGCTGCTGGCCGACATGCTCGCCGCCAACGGGTATGGCGTGCAGACCGCCGCGGATGGCCGCCAGGCGCTGGACAGCATCGCGGCGGCGCCTCCGGACCTGGTGCTGCTGGACATCATGATGCCGGGGCTCACCGGTTTCGACGTGTGCGAGGCGCTGCGGGCCGAGCCGGCCACGGCGCTGCTGCCGGTGGTGCTGGTCACGGCGCTGGACGGCAAGGAAGACCGCATCCGCGGCCTGGAAGTCGGCGCCGACGACTTCCTGACCAAGCCGATCAACAAGCCGGAACTGCTGGCGCGGGTGCGTTCGCTGCTGCGCATCAAGGCGCTGCACGAGCAGGTGGAAGCGCAGAAGCAGGAGCTGCTGGCGTGGAACCACACCCTGGAACAGCGCGTGCAGGACGGCATGGCGGAACTGCAGAAGCTGTCGCACCTCAAGCGCTTCTTCTCGCCGGCGGTGGCGAACCTGATCCTCGATGGCCAGGTGGACCCGATGCGCAGCCACCGCAGCGAGATCACGGTGGTGTTCCTCGACCTGCGCGGCTTCACCGCGTTTTCCGAGGCCGCGGACCCCGAGGACGTGATCGCGGTGCTGCGCGAGTACCACGGCCGGATGGGCGCGCTGATCATGAAGCACGAAGGCACGGTGGAGCACTTCGCGGGCGACGGCATCATGATCTTCTTCAACGACCCGATCCCGGTGGACAACCCGGCCGAACGGGCCATCCGCATGGCGCTGGAGATGCAGGAGACGTTCGCCGAGTCGGCGCGGCGCTGGGCGAAGCTGGGGCACGAGCTCGGGATGGGGGTGGGCATCGCGCAGGGCTACGCGACGATGGGCCTGATCGGCTTCGAGGGGCGCTTCGACTACGGCGCGGTGGGGGCGGTGTGCAACCTCGCCGCTCGCCTGTGCTCGGAGGCGGCGGCCGGGCAGACGCTGGTGCAGCAACGCGTGGCTGCGCGTGCCGAGGGCGTGGCGTCCTTCGAGAGTGTCGGCGCGCTGGAACTCAAGGGCTTTCCGCGGCCGGTGAATGCGCTGCGCGTGACCGGGCTGGGCGCCTAGCCGAGCGCGACGCGCCTACCAGGCCTTGGGCAGGGGACGCAGCAGCGTCACGCAGCGACGTGACAGCCGGATGTAGCCGCCGGTTTCGAGATCCTTGAGCACGCGATTGACCATGCTCTTGGAGGCGCCGAGCTGCTCGGCCAACCCCTGCTGGCTGACACCCTGCACGACCTGCGCGCCGTCCTCCGACAGCGCGTGCTGCTCCAGGAACTCGCGCACGCGTGAATACACGCTGGCCAGGGCGATGCTGCGCACCTGGCCGGTCAGGCGCACCAGGCGTTCGGACAGCATGCGGATGATCTCCAGGGCGAGCTTCGGCTCCTGCGTGAGCAGCTCCTCCAGGGCAGGGCGCTGGATCCGGCACAGCCGGCATTCGGTGAGCGTGCGCACGGAAGCCGTGCGCACCGCGGAGGCCAGGATCAGCTCGCCGAAATAGTCGCCGGGCAGCAGGCGATTGAGCTCCAGGACCTTGCCTTCCGGATCGTCGACGTACACGACCAGCTCGCCCGACAGCACCCAGTACATGCAGTCCGCCGGCTCGCCCTCCTGCGCCACGATGGTGTTGGCCCGATAGCTGCGTGCCTGCCCGCGCGCGAGCACGTGCTCGCGCAGGAGCGCCAGGCCTTCGGGCTGTTCGGCAGGGGCGGTGCGCAGGGCTTCCATCGTTCAGCAGGCGCGGGCGGCGCTCGTCCCATAGTGGACGTTCGTGCGATCAACACGGAACTGCGTCGCAGCCCCGGCACGGCGACGATGGGCACGTCCCACCTCACAGGAGCTTCGACATGTTGATGACACGGACCCTTTCTATCACGGCACCCGAGATCGCCAGGCCCCTGCAAGCCCTGTTGCGCACCGTGCTGCTGTCGCTCGGACGCGGAACGCTGGAGGTGGTCGAGGTGCCGCCTGCGCTGTCGGTCCCGCCGTCCGCGCGGACCCGCCGGCTCGTGCGGCAGGCGCGGCTGAGCGCCTGGTGAGGCGGGGGAGCGGGCATGCACGATCGCCGCACGTTCCTGCTGGCGAGTGCTGCCTATGCGCTCATCGCGGTCGTGCTGAGCGCGCGTCCTCCGGCCTTCCCGTCCCGTCCGCTCGTCCTGGTGGTGCCGTCCGCCGCCGGCAGCGGCATCGACCCGGTCGCGCGTGCCCTGGCGCGCAGGCTCGCGGCGGCCCTGGGGCAGCCGGTCAGGGTGGAAAACCTGCCCGGCGGCGGCGGCGACATCGCGGCCAGCGTCGTCAGTGGGGAGCGGCCTGACGGGCACACCTTCCTGGTCACCTTGGACGCCATTGCAAGCGCGCGGGGTGTGGAGTACCTGGAGGTCGGCCGCTGCTGCTGGATTGCGGCACCCGCCGGCACGCCTCGGCACGCGCTCGAGCGGTTGCACAGGGAAGTCGAGGTCGCGTTGTCTGCGCCGGAGCTGCGCGAGCAGTTCGCACAGCTCCGGCGGAATTGATCCTCGCCGTGGCGCGGTCGCCATGGCCGGATAACGATCACTCCACCAGGAAGAAAGGTGGGATCTGAGGGTAGTTGG
>DATAGN010000031.1:0-9692 GCA_036263715.1 Ramlibacter sp. | reverse complement strand
AACGCAAGGCAGCGACCTGATCCTCAGGCGCGGTGCAGGGTCACGGGCTGCGGGCGAAGCGCCTGGGAACGCGCGCGCAGCTGTCCGCAGCCGCCCTCGACGTCCTGGCCCGCGGAGTTGCGCAGCTTGGTCAGGATGCCGCGCCGGTGCAGCGTCCGCGCGATCTCGGCGCAGCGCTCCCACGACGGTCGGCGCAAGGCGAGGCCATCGACGGTGTTGTACGGGATCAGGTTCAGCACGCCGTACTTGCCGGAAAGCAGGCGCACGATGCCTTCGAGCTCCTCGGGCCCGTCGTTGATGCCTTCCATCAGCGTCCACTGGTACTGGATCGGGTAGCCGGTACGCCGTGCGTAGGTTTCGGCGGCGTCGACCAGGTCCTGCGGCGTTATGCGAGCCGCGCGCGGCAGGAGCTCTTCGCGCAGCGCTGCCTTCGTGGTGTGCAGCGAGAGTGCCAGCGCGGGCTTGACCGTGCCCTGCGGCAGGCGTTCGAACACCCGCGAATCGCCGGTCGTGGAGAACACCAGGTTCTTGTGGCCGATATTGCCGACGGTGCCGAGGAAATCGATGGCTTCCAGGACGGCGTCCAGGTTGTGGGCGGGCTCGCCCATGCCCATGAACACCACCTTTTTCACCGGCCGGCGGGCGCGGGCGAGCGCCACCTGGGCGACCATTTCGGCGCTGCCGACCTGGCGCAGCAGGCCGTCGCGCCCGGTCATACAGAAGCCGCAGCCGACGGCGCAACCGACCTGCGAGGACACGCACACGCCGTCGCGCGGCAGGAGCACGCTCTCGACGGTCTGTCCGTCGCTCAGTTCCACCAGCAGGCGCTCGGAGCCGTCGGCGGCCGGATGCGCGGACTGGATGCGTGCGATCGCGGCGAGCTCGGTTTCGATGCGCGGCAAGGCATCGCGCAGCGACTGCGGCAGGAAAGTCTCGACAGCTCGCTTACCGCCGTCCTGCGGCAGCGCGTGCGACCACAACCGCAGCACGCGGCGCTCGTGGGGCGGGAGGGCGCCGGCGGCACGCAAGGCGTTGCGCACATCCTGCATCGATCGCGTATTTGACATAATACGCATCGTGTCAGTGGAAGGTGTTGTGGCGCACGGTTACCGTGGCCCCCCAGAAATCGCAAACGCTTGTAAAAAGCGGCTTGCCCCGGGTGGAGCCGGCGGCCATGAAAAGGGAGAAAACTCAGTGCTCATCACGCGACTTTCCATCCTCGCAGCCGTGGCGGTCCTCGCCGGCTGTGCGACGCAGACCACCAGCACCGGCAGCGGCGCGACCGCCGGCAAGCACCTGGTGTACCGCGACGCCAACGGCGCGGCGATCCGCCAGTTCGATTATCCGGACGACGCCTTCTGCCGCCGCGTCGAAGCCATGGCGGGCCGCGGCGCTCGCTGCCAGGCGGAAGCCGCCGCGGGCCTGCAGGCCACGGCTACGCTGCGTTACACCCCGCCGGGCGTGATCGTGCGCGGCCACTACGCCGACATGGCGCGCTGCCGGGCCGACACGGCCACCATGTCGCCGGGCGTGCAGCTGGTCGACGCCTGCAGCGGCAAGTAAGCCGGCCTTCACCTGAACTTCCAGCGGCAAGTGGTTGTCACCACTTGCCTTTCGGCTGTGCCTTGCGGATCGCCGCGGACACCAGTTCGGCCGCGTCGCGGCGATTCGACTGCATCGCGAAGTCCACGGCCGTCATCCCCAGCTCGTTGCGAACCCCGGGATCCGCGCCTTCGGCCAGCAGCAGCTTCACAGCCTCGGGCGTGCCGTACTTGGCCGCCATCATCAGCGGCGTCGTCCTGTTCGGGGACTCCGCGTTGATGTACGCGTGTTCCTCGATCAGGATCTGCATGATCTTCACGTGCCCGCCCGTGGCGGCGTAGTGCAGCGGGGTCCAGCCTGGCTTGTTGACGTCCGCGTCCCGCGCGATCAGCTTCACCACGATGTCGGTATGGCCCTTGAGCGCCGCGATCATCAGCGGGCTTTCGTCCTTGGCGCTGCGCCATTCCACGTTCGTCTTCGGCCAGGCGATCAGGGCCTGGGCGGCATCCAGCGTGCCTTCGTGCAGGGCGATGAACAGGCCGGTCCGCCCGGAAGGATCCAGCGCGTTCGGGTCGAAACCGCGTCGAAGCAGTTCCGTGATCGCCCTGCCGTCGTCGCGCTTGATGGCCCGGAAGAAGTCCTCGTACGAGCCCGCGTTGGCGATGGAAACACCAATGGCCAGAACCAGATAGAAGAAGAACCTGATGTGTTTTGTCATGACTTCACCCCGGCGAAGAGGGTCTCGAAATTGCGGCTGGTGATGGCACCGACTTCCTCCACCGCGATCCCGCGCAGCTCGGCGATCTGCCGCGCGACATAGGGCACGTAGGAAGGATTGTTGGTCTTGCCTCGATAGGGCACCGGCGCGAGGTAGGGGCTGTCCGTTTCGATCAGCATGCGGTCCATCGGCACGAACCTCGCCACCTCGCGCAGGTCGGCGGCACTCTTGAAGGTGAGGATGCCCGAAAACGAGATGTGAAAGCCCAGGTCCAGCGCCGCACGTGCCATGTCCATGGTCTCCGTAAAGCAGTGGAAGACGCCCCCGGCAGCTCCCGGCGAGCCATCCTCGCCCTCTTCCTTCAGGATCGCCACCGTGTCGTCGGACGCCGAACGCGTGTGGATGATCAGCGGCTTGCCGCACCGGCGCGCCGCCCGGATGTGAACGCGGAAGCGCTCGCGCTGCCATTCCATGTCGGCCACGGTGCGCCCGCCCTTGCGGCCTTCCATGTCGTAGTAGTCCAGCCCGGTCTCGCCGATGCCGACCACCCTGGGCCGCGCCGCGAGCTCCAGCAGCGTGTCCACGGAGGGCTCCGCCAGGTTCTCGGTGTCCGGATGCACGCCTGCGGAGGCCCAGAAGTTGTCATGCGCCAGCGCCAGCGCATGCACTTCATCGAATTCCTCCAGCGTCGTGCAGATGCAAAGCGCGCGGTCGACCTTCGCGTCCGCCATCGCCTGGCGGATCTGGGGCAACTGGGAAACGAGCTCGGGGAAGCTCAGGTGGCAATGGGAGTCGACGAACATGGTGCAGGCATGGGGTGTGCAGCTCTGCTGCGCACGCGTGAAAAGCGAGAACGCCGCCGGGCGCGGAGCCGGGCGGCGCTGTCACGGATTCTAGGGAACTCAGATGGTCTGCGTGGGCCGCTCGGAAGCGAGGTGGCCACCGAGGATTTCCTCGATCTTCACCTTCAGCAGCTTGGACTTGTCGTCCGAGGGAAAGCGCACGCCGACGCCCTGGGTGCGGTTGGCCGCGGCCCGCGCCGGCGTGACCCAGGCCACCTTGCCGGCCACGGGGTAACGCTGCGGATCGTCCGGCAGCGACAGCAGCACGTACACGTCGTCACCCAGCTTGTAGTCGCGCGTGGTCGGAATGAACACGCCGCCGTCCGAGAACAGCGGGATGTACGCGGCATACAGCGCGGCCTTCTCCTTGATGGCCAGCTGGATGACGCTCGGACGCGGGGTGCTCGGGTTGGGGGTACTCATGACAGGCTCAGGCTTTCGAGTTTAGGGCCGTCCGCGCCTGCGCCACAAGCGCTTCCATCATCAGTCCGGCGTTGAAGGGGTGGTCCACCGTCTTCGCCGTCTCGGTCAGGTCGCGCCACCAGCCGGTCAGCGATTCGAGCGAGCCCGCCATTGGGAGATCGCCTGTTTCGAAGAAGCGCGGCTGCGCCCCGGAACGCACCGCCAGCAGGTCGTGACAGAGCTTCTGCAGGGCCTCCACCAGCTGTCCGGGGCTCCAGTCGGCCATCACGCCGGTGTCGCCGCGAACCAACGCCTTGGGCCACTGCGACCAGGTCCGGGCGTCCAGTCCGGACTGGTGCAGCCGCAAGGCGTCCTCCGGGCGGCCGCCGGCCGCGCGCAGCAAGCCAGGCGCCGCGGCGGATGCAACGCCCTGCTCCTGCAGCCACGCCGCCGCTTCCTCGAGCGTCGGCCAGGCAAGCGCATGGCCCTGGCAGCGACTGCGAATCGTCGGCAGCAACTGGTGCGATGCTTCCGTCGCGAGCACGAAGCGCATGTCGCCTGCCGGCTCTTCCAGGGTCTTGAGCAGCGCGTTGGCGGTGACTGGGTTCATGCGCTCGGCCGGATAGACCATCACCACCTTGCCGCGTCCCCGCCCGCTGGTGCGTTGCGCGAATTCGAGCGCGTCGCGCATGGCGTCGACGCGGATCTCCCGGCTCGGTTTGCGCTTCTTGTCGTCCAGTTCCGATTGCGCCTTCTCCGACAGCGGCCATCCCAGGGCCAGCATCTCGGTCTCCGGCATCAGCACGGCCAGGTCCGTGTGCGCGCGCACCGCCACCTGGTGGCAGCTTGCGCATTCACCGCAGGCCCCTGCCGGCGTCGGCCGGTCGCACAGCCAAGCCTGCGCCAGGGACAGTCCCAGGGTGTACTGCCCCAGCCCCGAAGGCCCGTGCAGCAGCCACGCATGTCCGCGCTGCGTGAGCAGGTCCCGCAATTGCGAGGCGATCCAGGGAGCCGTCATGCCAGCACCTTGCGGGAGCGCAAGCCCTCTTCCACTGCGCGCCAGACCTGGTCGCGCGGCTGGTCGGCTGCGATGCGCAGGAAGCGCCCGGGGTCGGCGCTGGCGCGCGCCGCATACCCGGAAGCAACGCGCGCGAAGAATTCCTGCGGCTGCGATTCGAACTTGTCCGGCACCCGCGCGCCGGCCAGCCGCTGCGCGGCCACCGCGGGATCGAGGTCGAACCAGACGGTCACGTCCGGCTGGCGCATGGCGGGCACCGCATCGACCCGCTGCACCCAGCGCTCCAGCGTTCCCAGCACTTCCAGGTCGAAGCCGCGGCCGGCACCCTGGTAGGCAAAGGTCGCATCGGTGAAACGGTCGCACAGCACCACATCGCCGCGGGCCAGCGCCGGCTCGATCACCTGCAGCAGGTGGTCGCGCCGCGCCGCGAACATCACGAGCGCTTCCGTCAGCGCGTCCATCGGCTCGTTCAAGGCCAGCGCGCGCAGCTTCTCCGCCAGCGGCGTGCCGCCCGGCTCGCGCGTGCACACCACGGTGCGTCCTTGCCCCCGCAATGCGGCGGCCAGCGCATCGATGTGCGTCGACTTGCCGGCGCCGTCGATGCCTTCGAAGCTGAGGAAGAGGCCGCTCATTGCCGGCGCTGGTACTTGTTGACGGCGCGGTTGTGCTCTTCGAGCGAGGCGCTGAACTGGCTGCTGCCGTCGCCCTTGGCCACGAAGTACAGGAAGTTGCCCGGCGCCGGCTGCACCGCGGCGAGCAGCGAAGCCTTGCCCGGCATCGCGATCGGCGTGGGCGGCAGGCCGGTGCGCATGTAGGTGTTGTAAGGCGTGTCGGTCTGCAGGTCCACCTTGCGCAGGTTGCCGTCGAAGCGCTCGCCGATGCCGTAGATGACGGTCGGGTCCGTCTGCAGGGGCATGCCGATCTTCAGCCGGTTCTGGAACACCGCGGCGATCAGGGTGCGGTCCGCGGCCTTGCCGGTTTCCTTCTCCACGATGCTGGCCAGCGTCAGCGCCTCTTCGGGT
The DNA here is from genome assembly GCA_036263715.1 of Ramlibacter sp. Classification (GTDB taxonomy): domain Bacteria; phylum Pseudomonadota; class Gammaproteobacteria; order Burkholderiales; family Burkholderiaceae_C; genus Ramlibacter. The sequence goes on along the minus strand of DATAGN010000031.1, from coordinate 4,148 downwards.
GTCTTCAGGATGGACTGCGGGCTGCGCTGTGCCCAGGCCTGGGCCACGCGCTTGTCCATGGCGCGCAGTGCGCGCTGCAGCACCTTCGTGTCGCTGGAGCCCTTGGAATAGGTGTAGGTATCCGGATAGAACCGGCCCTCGGGATGCACGCCGGGCCGGCCCAGCAGCTTCATCAGGTCGACATCGGACAGCTGCGCCGTCTCGGGCTTGAGCTGGTCCGCCTTGGCCAGGGCCGCACGCACCTGGCGCCAGTTCCAGCCTTCCACCAGCGTGACGGCGCGCAGCGACTCCTCGCCGCGGGCCAGCTTGTCCAGCAGGCGCTCCGGCGTGATGCCGCGCTCCAGTTCGTAGCTGCCGGCCTTGATCCTGTGGGCCTGGCCGGACACGCGGAACCAGGCAAACAGCAGTCGCGGGTCGACATCGACGCCGGCATCGCGCACCGCCTGGGCCACGCCGCGCGGCAGCGTGCCGGGCTCGATGGACAGGTCCAGGGGGTCGCTGCGCAGGGTCATCGGGCTGTGGACCCAGTACCAGCCGTAGCCGGCGAGGCCCAGGGCGGCCAGCAAGGCCAGCAAGAACACGGTGGAAATGAAGCGGCGCACGTCCCTGCTGTCACTGTGGAAGGTGGCGGCCATGATAATTCACCCCATGTCGCATCCCCTCCACGGCGTCGCCCCCCTGCCCCACCTCGGCGTGATCCGCGCCCAGGGCGAAGACGCCGCGAAATTCCTGCACGGCCAGCTCACCAACGACTTCGCATTGCTCGGCGCGAACGAGGCGCGCCTTGCGGCCTTCTGCAATGCCAAGGGACGCATGCAGGCGAGCTTCATTGCCTTCAAGCGCGCGCCGGACGACTTCCTGCTGGTTTGCAGCCGCGACATCCTGGCGCCGACCCTGAAGCGGCTGTCGATGTTCGTGCTGCGCACCAAGTGCAGGATGTCGGACGCGAGCGGCGAATTCGCGGTGGCCGGCCTTGCGGGTGACGCGGCGGGCAGTGCCGCGCCGTGGACGCTCGCGCCGTCCGGTGCCGGCCACGCGGTGCACCTGTATCCCGCCGACGGGCAGCGACGCGCCTTGTGGGTCGGCCCTGCGGACGCCCTCCCCGCAGGCCCGGCGCTGGACACGGCCGTCTGGCAATGGGGCGAGGTCCGCAGCGGCATCGCCACGATCACGGCGCCCGTCGTCGAGGCCTTCGTGCCGCAGATGCTGAACTACGAATCGGTGGGCGGCGTGAACTTCAAGAAGGGCTGCTACCCCGGCCAGGAAGTGGTGGCGCGCAGCCAGTTCCGCGGCACGCTCAAGCGCCGAGCCTTCATCGCGCATGCCGATGCAGAACTGACGGCGGGGCAGGAGGTGTTCCAGGCGGCCGACCCCGAGCAGCCCGCCGGGCTGGTCGCCCAGGCCGCGCCGGCGCCAACCGGCGGCTGGGATGCGATCGTGTCGCTGCAACTCTCCGCTGCCGAGGCCGGCGGCCTGCACGCGGGCAGCGCGCAAGGTCCCGCCTTGCAACTGATGCCGCTGCCTTACCTGTTGCTCGCCGACGTCTGAGCGGCCGCTTCGGCCTCGAGCTGCGCGAGCTGTTCGCGTCCGCGCTCGCGCGTGTCCGGCCATTCCTCCATGCGCCGCTGCAGCATGCGACGGGCCAGCGGATAGTCCTTGGCGCGCCAGGCGAGCAGGAAGGCAGAGTTCAGCAGGTCGTGGTCCACGATGCCGGCCTGCAGCGCCTCCTGCGCCTTGCGTGCTGCCAGCGCCTCCTGGCCCGAGCGGGCCAGCAACAGCACTTCGAGCGAGCGCACCGCCGGCGCGTTCGGCTGCACTTGCCGCGCGCGCTCCAGATAGGCGAACGCCTGGTCGAAGCGTCCCGCCGCGCTGTGGCCGCGCGCTGCATTGGTCAGCAGGACCACGATGTTCGGCCGTGACGCCAGCACGCTTTCCCAGATGATGGTGGCGCGTCGCCAATCGCCCCAGCGCGCGAGTTCGTCCGCGATCATCGGCGTGATCTTGCGGTAATGCGGGTTGATGCGGATGCCGTCCCGCGCCAGCTGCAGCATGTCCTGCTTCAGCGCGTCGAACATCGGGTCGTTCGGCCGGCCGGACCTGGAGATGTACAGCGCCAGGTTGGCGGCGCGCACCAGGGATCGTTCCGCGGCGGCAGCGCGCTCGGTGATGAAGAGCGCCAGCGCCAGGCAGCCCGCAGTCGCCGCCAGCGAGCATTTCGCCACGAGCGGTGACCAGCGCAGCGGCCGCCACAGCGAGGCTGATCCCCACCCCAGGCGCACGTCGGACGCTGCCAGCGCACCCAGGCACAGCGCGAACAGCGCGCCCGTGGACGCCAGGCGCCAGGGAAAGCCGATGTTGCTGACCACCATCAGGGCCAGCAGGCTGCACAGGAGTGCCGCGCGCCAGGGCCGCTCGGCATCGGCGGCAGCCCCCGCCTGCCGCCAGCTGCGCCAGGTGGCGGCCAGCAGGTACGCGGCGAGGCCGGCGAGTACCACCCAGCCCACCACGCCGTATTCGGCAATGAGTTGCAGGAACTCGTTGTGCACGTAGTAGTCGGTCTCGAGCTGCGCGCCCTCTTCCTGGTAGCGCGGCACCTCGCTCTCCCAGGCGCCGGCACCGACGCCGGTGACCGGATGGGCCGCGATCACCTTCAGCGTGGCGCGCCACATCACCATGCGCACGCCGAGCGAATAGTCGGCCGGGCCGATGGACTGCGTGCGCACCAGGCCGCGCTCGATCGCGTTGGCGCCGTGTCCTTCCTCCAGGATCTTCGCGCTGGTGCTCGGAAGCGCGCCGAGGACCAGCACGGTGAGCAGCGCCACGGCGGCCGCAAGCAGCCGCTGGCGCAACGGCCAGGCCCCACACGGCAGCGCCTGGTGGCAGCGCCAGACCACGAGCGGCCAGGCGACCAGCACCTGCAGCCACAGCGCGATCAGCGCCGAGCGCGTGCCGGTCATCAGGATCGCCGTGACGACGAAGCCGTTGCTCGCCGCGAGTGCCGCCACCGCACCGCCGCTGCGTGCGCGCGCCAGCAGCAGCGCGGAGAACGGGAGCGAGCACACGGCGAACTCGGCGAAGAAGTTGCGGTTGATGAAGGTCGACGCCGGCTGTGGCCCCTGCGGGAACAGGTCGAGTCCGGCCCAGAACTGCAGCGCGGCCCACAGCGACGCGGCCAGCGCGCCGCCATGCACCGCCGCGGCCAGCCAGGCGAGCCGTTCACGGGTGAAGGCGTTCAGCGCCACCCACACGATCAGCGCGAACACGAACCAGCGAATCGCCTCGACCGACGCGAGATAGCGATGCGACCAGGCAATGCTGCCCAGCGCCGCGGCGCACAGCACCAGGGGCAGCCACGCGACGGCGTGCCAGCGCAGGGGCTCCTGGCGGGTGCGCTGCGAGAAGATGAACAGGCCCGCGGCGATCAGCGCCCCGATGGACACGACGGCGGACTTCAGCGTGTCCTGCAGCATCAGCTCGCCCGGCACGCCCACTGCAGGCGCCAGGAAGATCGCCAGCGCCAGGACCTGCGCGGCGCCGCCGTCGCGTGCCGGCTCGGCCGGCCCTTGCGCCACGGCCTCAGCCCGCCAGCGGCAGGCGGCGCCTCATGGTGATGTGCGGGATGCCGGCTTCCTCGTAGGGCTCGCCCTGAGGCTGGAAGCCGAGCCGCGTGTAGAACTCGCGCGCCGTGCGCTGCGCATGCAATTCGATCGCCCGGTCGCCGCGACGCTGCGCCTCGTTGCACAGGGTGCGCAGCACCTGCTCGCCGTAGCCCATGCCGCGCAGGACCTGGTGCACCGCCATGCGCCCGATCTTGGCCGTGCCGTCCTGCGCCGGCAGCAGGCGCCCCGTGGCGAGCGGCTGGCCCATGCGGTTGTAGGCGACCGCGTGGAGGGACGTGGCATCGGCTTCGTCCCATTCCAGGTCGGCCGGGATCTTCTGCTCGTGGACGAAGACCGCCGTGCGGATCCTGCGCGCGTCGGCGCCCAGTTCGGACCAGCTGCCGGTCTTCACCTGCACCATGGCTTCCCCGGCCTCGTAGCCCGTGAGCATCTCGCGCAGCACGGCAGGCACCGGCTTGGAGGTTTGCGTGGCCGGGTCGGCGAACACGTAGACCAGCTCGCAGGAGATCAGGAGTTCCTCGCCGCGGA
>DATAGN010000030.1:0-17877 GCA_036263715.1 Ramlibacter sp. | reverse complement strand
ACAACTACGCCCCATCCCCCGTAGGTCGGGGTGAGCGCGCAGCCGAACCCCGACGCCAGAGCCTACCGGCGCCCCGTAGGTTGGGTTCGCGCAGCGACCCCAACACCCCGACGCTTGCGCACCGCCTCCTTCACCCGCCATCCCAGCAGCACCGCCAGGATCGCGGCATACACCGCCACCTCCGCAAAATCGTTCTTCCCCGCGCGCATCCAGAAGAAATGCAGGATCGCGAGCCCCGCGATCGCATAGATCAGCCGATGCAGGGCCTGCCAGCGCTTCGCCCCCAACGCGCGAATGGCCCGGTTGAACGAGGTCGCCGCCAGCGGCGTCAGCAGCACGAACGCGGCGAACCCCACCAGGATGAAAGGACGCTTCGCGATGTCCTTGCTCATCTCCGCCACGGCTAAGCCCTGGTCGAACCACGCCCAGGTCAGGAAGTGGAGGAAGACATAGAAGTACGTGAAGAGCCCCAGCATGCGGCGAAAGCGCAGCAGGGGTGGCTGGCCGAAGATCACGCGGGCGGGCGTGACCGCGAGCGTGAGGCACAGGAAGCGCAGGGTCCAATCGCCCGTGGAGCGCGTGAGGTACTCCGCCGGGTTCGCACCCAGCCGGTCGGCCAAGGCACCGTAGAACAGCCACGCGAACGGCAGCAGCGCAACGACGAACAGCAGCGGCTTGGCCGCGGGATGCAGCAGCGCGCGCGCCAGCCTGGCCTTGTCGATCACGTCGTTCTTCCCTTCACCTGCAGGTACGCAGTCTAGGGCAGTGCGGATGCGACCTGCAGCGAATGCTGCGCTTCCCGGCGCCCAGCAAAAAGGGGCGGCTTGCGCCGCCCCTGCTCACGCGATGCGTGCCCGAAGATCCACTTAGCTGCGGGTGCCGTCGTTCGGGAAGCGGTCGTTGTGGTTCAACACACCGTCCCCGTCGTGGTCGTAGTTGATGGCACCGGTGCCCGCGGGCACGACGACGGTTTCGCTCTGGATCACCTGCACCCCGCCCTCGATCGGCGTCACCACCGTGGTGGGTCCGGCGCCCAGAACGGACGTGGACGGTGCCACGGTCGCGGCTTGAGGCTGCTGCTGGTTGGCCTTCGACGCCTCGCCGACGGCAGCGTGGCCGAGGAAGACGAGGCCCGCCGCAGCGGCAGGTGCGATGGCATGGGCGGCGCCGGTCATGGCAAACAGGGCGCCGGCGGCGGCGAGTGCTGCAAACTTCTGTTTCATGTCGATCTCCTCTGAAGACATGACCAGATGATGCGGTCGGGCAGGGCCGGGCACGATCGGCCCATGTCCAACACGACAGTCGGACAATTCGGGCCAGCGGTCGAGCAGGCTCAGTAGTTCTTCTTCAGGTCCAGCCCGGCATAGAGCTGTCCGACCTGCGGCTCGTAGCCGTTGAACATCAGCGTCTTGCGTTTCTTGGCGAACAGCCCGTCCTCGCCGATGCGGCGCTCGGTGGCCTGCGACCAGCGCGGGTGGTCCACGTTGGGGTTCACGTTGGAATAGAAGCCGTACTCCTGCGGCGCCGACTTGTTCCACGCGGTGCGCGGCATCTGCTCGGTGAAGCGGATGCGCACGATGCTCTTGCCGCTCTTGAAGCCGTACTTCCAGGGCACCACCAGGCGCACGGGCGCACCGTTCTGGTTGGGCAACACCTCGCCGTACATGCCGAAGCCCAGCAGCGTCAGCGGGTGCATGGCCTCGTCCATGCGCAAGCCCTCGACGTAGGGCCACTCCAGCACGCGCGAGCCCACGAAGGGCATGGTCGCCTTGTCGGCCAGGGTATGGAACTCGACGAACCTCGCGTTGCCCAGCGGCTCGACCTTCTCGATCAGCTTGGCCAGCGAATAGCCGACCCACGGGATCACCATGGACCAGCCCTCGACGCAACGCATGCGGTAGATGCGCTCTTCCTGCGCCGACAGCTTCAGCAGGTCCTCGATCGCGTACTTCGCCGGTTTCTTCACCAGGCCGTCGACCTCCACCGTCCATGGCCTGGTCTTGAGCGTGTGCGCGTTCTCAGCGGGGTCGGACTTGTCGGTGCCGAACTCGTAGAAGTTGTTGTAGGTGCTCGCGTCCTTGTACTCGGTGATCTTTTCCATCGTCACCGCGCCGGGCACGCCGGAACGCACCATCATGAGCCCCGGCAGCTTGCCCGGCTTGGGCACAGCCTGCGCCAGCGCCTCCCGCTGCGCCCACTGGGCCAGCGCCGCCCCGGCCACGCCGGTGGCCATCCACTTGAGCAGCCGGCGGCGGTCCTCGTAGGCCGCGCGCGGCGTGATCTCACTGGCGATGGGGTGTTGGAAGCCGTCTCGGCCCGTCCTGATCAGCATGTCGTCTCCTTGGCGCTCTCTTGCTGGTACGCCGGCGATTCTGGACTGGATTCAGGAAACGCGCTTCAGAGCTCACCGTAGGAGTGCAGTCCCGACAGGAACATGTTCACGCCCAGGAAGGCAAAGGTCGTGACGGCCAGGCCCACCAGCGCCCACCACGCCGACACGGTGCCCCGCAGGCCCTTCATCAGCCGCATGTGCAGCCAGGCGGCGTAATTGAGCCACACGATCAGCGCCCAGGTCTCCTTGGGATCCCAGCTCCAGTAGCCGCCCCAGGCCTCGGCGGCCCACAAGGCGCCCAGCACGGTGGCGATGGTGAAGAACGCGAAGCCCACCGCGATGGACTTGTACATCACGTCGTCCAGCACTTCCGGTGCGGGCAGGCGCGCGGCGATCTGCTTGCGCGCGAACAGGATGCCGCCGACGATCAGCGCGGCCACGCCGAAGTACATCACCCAGTAGTTGCTGCTGCTTTCCACCGACTTGCGAAAGGCCACCGGCATCACGCTCAGGAACACGCCCAGCAGCCACAGGGGCGCCAGGCGGTACCAGCGCTTTTCTTCGGCCTGTTGCTTGACCAGGTAGGCGAAGGCGACCATCGCGGCCAGCGCGAAGGTGCCGTAGCCGATGAAGTTGGCCGGCACGTGCAGCTTCATCCACCAGCTTTTCAGCGCCGGCACCAGCGGCTGGATCTCGTGCGCCTCCCGCGCGAACGAGTACCAGACCAGGAAACCGACGGCGGCGGTGACCACGAGCATCACGAACGCACCCATGGTGCGCGTGGCGTACTGCTCCTCGAAGTAGAGGTAGAAGGCGGCAGTCATCCAGCAGAACAGGACGAACACCTCGTACAGGTTGCTCACCGGGATGTGGCCGATGTCGGGCCCGAGCAGGTAGCTTTCGTACCAGCGCACCATGGTGCCAACCAGCGCCAGCGTCACGGCGGCCCAGGCCAGGCGCGAGCCGATGGACTCCATGGCGTCGGCCTGGCCGCGCGCGAACATGCCGATCCAGTAGAACACCGTGCTCATGACGAACAGCATCGACATCCACAGGATCGCCGACTGGCTGGAGAGGAAGTACTTGAGCCAGAACACGCTTTCCGCGCGCGCCAGTTGCCCCTGGTAGGAGACGATGCCCAGGAGCGACAAGCCCGCCACCAGCAGCATCAGCACGCGCAGCGGCCGCCAGAACCATCCGAGCCAGATCGCCGCGGGAATGGTGCCGAGCAGGATGCCCTTCTCGTAGCCGTCCATGTACTGGCCGTACTGCGTGAAGGCGTAGAGGCCGCCGGCCGCCACCACCAGCGCGAAGATCCAGTCGAAGGCGGAGCGCTTGCCGAAGAAGCCTTCGTCGAGCGTGATGGTGGTGGTCGTGGTCGTGGCGGTGTTCATCGCTTGTCTCCCAGCAGCTTGTCGGTCAGGCGTTGGAACTCGCGGTCCACGTCCATCATCTTGCGGTTGCTCGAAAGCGCCATGCGCGCGTGCGCGCCGGAGCCGGACGGTGCGAGCCACACCCACAGGCGCCGCTCCCGAACATAAAGCATCGCGAAAATCCCCAGGATCAGCAAGGTGCAGCCCAGGTACACGATGTACCGGCCCGGCGAGCGCGTCACCTGGAACACGCTGGCCTGCACCTGCTTGAAGTCCTTCAGCTCGAAGGCCACGGGCGCCGGATACGCGTAGGCATCGCTCAGCGCCAGCACGGCCTGCGACATGAAGGCCTGCGTGCGGTCGTCGCGCGGCAGCGGCTTGACGCCGGCCTTCTCGCGACTGAGCTGCGCCAGCTCGAAGAGGGATCCGTTGAGGATGCGCACCAGCACCTCGCCGGCGCGCGGCCGCTCCGCTTCGGGCACGTTGGTCTCGATGAATTCGGACACCGCCTGCAGGCCGCCGCGTGCCTTGCCCTGGCCGCCTTCCGCGCCCGCGAACAGCGCCAGCGCGCGCGAGGCGGAGACGGACAGCTGCTGCTGCAGTTCGGGCCGCGATGGGTCGGTCGCCTGCGATGCGTAGCTGCGCACCGCCGCTTCCCGCATCTGCGGATCGAACAGCGCCGCGCGCAGGCGCAGGAAGCCGTCGAGCGAGCCGCCCTCGTCGGCCGGCACGCGCAGGTAGCGGAAGCTCTCCGCCGGCGTGTCGCGCACCCCCAGCAGGAACACCGGGACGCCCTCGCCGAAGTCCACCGGCAGCATGTAGTTGTGGAACTCGCGCGCCTGGCCCGCGGCGTCGCGCAGCTTGTAGGTGATGCTGGGCCCGACGTTGCGCAGGTGCTTCTTGCCCACGGTCTTGTTGGCCGCCCCGAGGCGCGCGTCCAGCGACTGGCGCAGGTCCACCGCGCGCACGTCGGTGCCGCTGGCCGCCGCCTCGCCCGCCAGGTTCTCCACGTTCATCACGCGCAGGCCGGTGAACTCCAGCGTCATCTTGTCCTGCTCGCCCTTGGCCAGCTGCGTAGAGCCGCCGATCGTGCCTTCCACCTGGAAGGTGCGGCCGCTGCCGTCCAGCGGCACGGCCTTGAGCGTGACCCCCGAGCCGCCGTCGTCGAAGCTGGATTGATAGATCTCGATGCCCCGGTGCCGCACCGGGTGGTTCACCTCCACGCGGGCCGGGATCTTCTCGCCGGTCTCGCGGTCGTGGATCACGATCTCGCTGGCGAACAGCTTGGGCATGCCGGTGGAGTAGTGCTCCACCACGAACTTCTTCAGCTCGATGGCGAACGGCAGGTCCTGCAGCAGCACGCCGTCGGACTGGTTCAGGATCGCCGTCGACGACTGCGTGCCCTCGGCCACGAGGATGTTGGCGCGGAAGGTGGGATTCGTGACAGGCAGCCGGTGCTGCGCCGGCACGTCGGCGACCATGCCGCCGCCCTGGTAGGGCAGCTTGCCGCCCCACCACATCTGCGCCCGCACGATCAGGTCGCCATCGAGCAGGCCGCCCAGGCACACCAGCACGATCGCGCTGTGCGCGGCCAGGTAGCCGACCTTGTTGGCCGCGCCGGCCTTGGCCGCCACCATCCAGCCTTCGCCGCGCTGCTGCAGGCGCACCTTCCAGCCGCTCTTTGCGAGCCAGGTGCCGATGCGCTGCGCCTCGGCAGCGGGCGCGCTGCCCAGCGTGCCCTCGGCGCGGTGGTGGAAGGCCTGCAGGCTGTTTTCGCGGATGTTCTCCTTGAACGACTTCAGGTCGGCCAGGATCTTGGGCGTGTTCCGCGCGATGCACAGCGAGGTGCTGGTCACCAGGAAGGCGAGGATCAGCAGGAACCACCAGGCGCTGTAGACCGTGTTCAGCCGCATGGCCAGGAACAATTCCGCCCAGAAGGGGCCGAACTGGTTGACGTAGTTCGTCAGCGGCTCGGCCTGCTTCATCACCGTGCCGATCACCGAGGCGATGCAGATCACCGTCAGCAGGGCGATGGCGAAGCGCATGGACGAGACGAGCTCGACCAGCCCGCGGGCGGGGGAGGAGCTCGCGGGCGGCAGCGCTGCGGTGGTGGTGCTCATGGACGCTTGGACGAAAAAAGGCGGGCCCTCGTCCGAGGTGCCCGCCCGTATTGGTTGCCCGGGTCGGTGTTTAGTTCAACAGCCCGGTTGATCCAGCGCAATCGGGATCAGCGCAGGCCGGCGATGTAGTCGGCCACCGCGCGGATCTCGCGGTCGTTCAGCTTGGACGCGATCTGCGACATCTGGGGGCTGTTCTTGCGGATCCCTTCGCGGAAGGCGACCAGCTGGCTGGCGGTGTAGTCGGCGTGCTGGCCCGACAGGCGGGCGTACTGCGCGGGGATGCCCGCGCCGTTGGGGCTGTGGCAGCCGGCGCAGGCGGGCAGCTGGCGGTTCTGCAGGCCCCCGCGGTAGATCTTCTCGCCCAGCGAGACCAGTTCCTTGTCCTTGGCGAAACCGGGCTTGGCCTTCTGCGTTCCCAGGTAGGCCGAGATGTTCTTCATGTCCTGCTCGGTCAGCTGGGCGGCGAAGCCCTGCATGATCGGGTTCGGGCGCTTGCCGCTCTTGAACTCCTGCAGCTGCTTGACGATGTATTCGGGGTGCTGCTGCGAAAGCTTGGGGTTCGCCGGCGTGCCCGAGTTGCCGCCGGCGCCGTGGCAGGCCGCGCAGACCGCGGTGTACTTCTGCTCGCCCAGGGCCGGGTCGGGCCGGGTGTTGGCCACCGTCGGCGCCTGCGCGTTCGGCGCCTGCGGCGAGGGCACCGCGGCGCCCGGGCCGGCTGCGGCCGCGGGAGACGGCGACTGCGGCGGCGCGACGGTCAGGCCGGAAGCCCCCGGTGCCGCGGCAGTGGCGGCGCTGGCAGGCGGCGTGGCCGCGCCGCCCGTATAGCTGGAGGAGCCTGCCCCGGCGGCAGGCGCCTGGGCCACGGTCGGGAGCGCGAACGCCGCCAGCACGACGGCCAGCAGCAGGGAAGCAGGCTTCTTGATCACGTTTCTTTGGTCTGATTGGCGCAAAACCACGGGATTCTACAATGCCCCACCTTGCCTTCCCCCTCCCCCCATGACCACGCCTGAAGCGGCACAGGCCGTCGCCTGGCTGCACACTGCCCGCTTTCTCACCACGGCCCCGCGCCTGGAGCACCTGCCCGAGCACGACGCCCCCGAGATCGCCTTCGTGGGCCGCTCCAACGCCGGCAAGTCCACCTGCATCAACACGCTCACGCAGCAAAAGCGCCTGGCCTTCGCTTCCAAGACGCCCGGCCGCACGCAGGCGATCAACCTCTTCACGCTCGGCAAGCAGGGCATCACCGATGCGATGCTGGCCGACCTGCCCGGCTACGGCTATGCGGCCGTCCCCCGGGCGGACAAGATCCGCTGGCAGCAGGTGATGGCCAACTACCTCGTCACGCGCGAGAACCTCACCGGCGTCGTGATGCTCGTGGACCCGCGCCATGGGCTGACCGAGCTCGACGAGATCCTGCTGGACGTGATCCGGCCGCGTGTCGAGGCCGGGTTGAAGTTCCTGGTGCTGCTGACCAAGGCGGACAAGCTCAATCGCTCCGAGCAGAACAAGGCGCTGTCCATCGCGCGACTGCAGACTGCCGGCGGCGAGGTCAAACTGTTCTCCGCCCTCAAGCGGCAGGGCATCGAGGAAACGTCGCTGCTCCTGTGGCAGTGGACGCACCCGAGCGCCGCCGCGGCAGAACCATCGCAGCCACCGGAGCCCCCATGACGATCCAGACCTGGCAGCAGGCGCTTCCCCACGGCATCACCCTCAGTTGCCGTGCCACCGGGGAGCGCGGTCGCCCGGTCCTGCTGTTCCTGCACGGCTTTCCGGAGGCGGCCTTCGTCTGGGATGAACTGCTGGAGCACTTCGCCCGCCCGGAAAACGGCGGCTACCGCTGCGTGGCGCCCAACCTGCGCGGCTACGAGCAGTCCTCGCAGCCCGCCGACGTGGCGGCTTACCGGCCCAAGCACCTGGTGCAGGACATCGCGGCGCTGGCGCAGCTCGAAGGCGCGCCGCTGGCCTGCCTGGTGGCGCACGACTGGGGCGGTGCGGTGGCGTGGAACCTCGCCAACCAGCAACCGCAGCTGCTGCGCAGGCTGGCGATCATCAACTCGCCGCATCCGGGCACCTTCCTGCGCGGGCTGCAATCCAGCGCCAAGCAGCAGGAAGCCAGCGCGTACATGAATTTCCTGATCCGGCCGGACGCCGAGCAGCTGCTGCGGGAGGACGGCTACCGTCGCCTGCTGCGCTTCTTCACGCACTGGGGCCCGGCGGACTGGCTCACCGAGGATGTCAAGGCGCAATACCGCGCCATCTGGGATGCCAGCCTGACCGGCGGCCTGAACTACTACCGCGCCTCGCCGCTGCGCCCGCCGCGCGAAGGTGATTCGACGGCGTCCACGGTGACCATCCCCCGCGAGATGCTGACCATCGAGGTGCCGACCCTGGTGCTCTGGGGCATGCAGGACACGGCGCTGCTGCCGGAGCTGGTGGAGGGGCTGGGGGAGTACATCCCGCAGCTGACGCTGCACAGGATCGAGGATGCGTCGCACTGGGTCGTGCACGAGCAGCCGGAGCTGGTGAAGCGCAGGTTGGGCGAGTTCCTGGCGCGGTGACGAGTCTTCGTAGGTTGGGCTGCCGAAGGCATCCCAACACGTGTTGGGATGCGCTGCGCGCAGCCCAACCTACGAAGCCCGCCTCAATACACCCCGGGCTCCCCCGGCGGCCGGGTCTTGAACCGCTTGTGCACCCAGTAATACTGTGACGGAATCTCGTCGATGTACGCCTGCAGCCGCTGGTTCATCAAGGCCGTGTCGGCCTCGAGGTCGCCGGTCGGAAATCCCACCCACGCCTCGTGCACCCGGATCTCGTAGCCGGTGCGCGTGAGCTTCGTCACCACCGGCACCACCTTCGCCCGCCCGAGCCGCGCGAAGCGTGACAGCGACGGCACCGTCGCGGCCGGCACGCCATAGAACGGCACGAAGATCGACTCCTCGGGCCCGAAGTTCATGTCCGGCAGCAGGTACATCAGGTCGCCGCCCCGCAGGGCCGACACGATCTCGCGCACGCCTTCGGAGCGGCTCATCGGACGCGCATCGCCGAAGCGATGCCGGCCCTGGAGCACCCACGCATCCACCACCGGGTTGCTCTGGCGCGTGTAGATGCCGATCATGCGGCGCGGCTGCTGCTGCGTGAGGCCCGTGACCCCCGCATCGAGGCCGACGAAGTGGGGGGCGAAGATGATCGCCGGCTCCTTGCCGGCGATCTCGCGCAGCGCGCCGGTGAGCACGATGCGACGCCGGACCACCTCGGGCGCGGCATGCCACAGCCACGCCCGGTCCAGGAAGGACTGCGCCACGTGCACGAAGACCTCGCGTGCCACGCGCTTGCGCCGAAGCGCGTCCCAGTGGGGAAAGCAAAGGCGCAGGTTCACATCGACGACCTTGCGGCGCGGCACCACCACGATGTGGAGGAACAGCCCCAGCACCTTGCCCAGTGCGCGCACCCACGCCAGCGGCAGCGGCGCCAGCATCCGCATGAAGAGGACCCCGAGGCGGCTGATCATGCGAGGACCTCCACGCGGGGCTGCTTGTAGCGCGCATAACCCCACAGGTACTGCGCCGGGCCGTCACGCACCAGCCTCTCCATTTCGGCGTTCACCTGCGTGGCCGCGGTCCGCGGCTCGGAGGACAGTTCGCCGTCGAAGCGCCGCACATGCACGTGGTAGCCGCGCCCGCCGGCCAGGCGCTCGCCCCAGAGCACCAGCAGCACGGCACCGGTCTGCTGCACCAGCCGCGCCGGCAGCGTCATGGTGTACGCGTCGCGGCCGAAGAACGGCGCCCACACGCCCAGCCCCTGCGGCGGCACCTGGTCCGGCAGCAGCCCGACCGCCTCGCCCGCCTTGAGCGCGCGCAGCATGTGGCGCACGCCGGCCAGGGTGGTGGGCACCGGCGTCATGTTGGGGCGGCTGCGCGAGGTGGCCACCAGGTCCTTCAGCCAGGCCTTGCGGGCCGGCCGGAACAGCACGGTGATCGGCCCGAAGCGCTCCGCGTACGAGCGCGCCGTGACCTCGAAGCAGCCCAGGTGTGGCGTCAGGAACACGATGCCGCGTTTTTCCGCACGCAGGCGGGCAATCAGTTCCGCCTCCTCCCAGTGGACGGGCGGGCTCGCGCCGAACCACAGGCGCGGGGTCTCCGCCACCAGCTTGCCGGCCTCGGCCACGGCGCGGCGCACCTGCGCGAAGGGGTAGCCTGCCTGCGTGGCGTTCTCTCGGAAGCGCCGTCGGTAGGTGGGCGACAGCAGCCAGGTGAGCCAGCCGATGCCGATGCCCAGGAAGTGCAGCAGCGGCAGGGGCCAACGCGCCAGCAGTTGGAAGAGCGATTTCAAGCCGGTTAGAATTTGTGGGTCGCCGAGTTACGGAACTACTTGCAGGGCGACATGAAATAAATCTGCTAAAGCGTTCGCCCAAGCTCCGGCAGAAGGCAACGCGCCTTCTGTAGTACGCAAACCCACGGAGTTTATTCAAATGGCGAACGATTTCCTCTTCACCTCCGAGTCCGTCTCGGAAGGCCACCCCGACAAGCTGGCCGACCAGGTCTCCGACGCGATCCTCGACGCGATCTTCCAGCAGGACCCGCGCAGCCGCGTCGCCGCCGAGACCCTGGCCAACACCGGCCTCGTGGTGCTGGCCGGCGAGATCACCACCAACGCGCACGTCGACTACATCCAGGTCGCGCGCGACACGATCAAGCGCATCGGCTACAACAACACCGAATACGGCATCGACTACAAGGGTTGCGCCGTGATGGTCTGCTACGACAAGCAGTCCAACGACATCGCCCAGGGCGTGGACCACGCGTCCGACGACCACCTGAACACCGGCGCCGGCGACCAGGGCCTGATGTTCGGCTATGCCTGCGACGAGACGCCGGTGCTGATGCCCGCGCCGATCTACTACGCGCACCGGCTGGTGGAGCGCCAGGCCCAGCTGCGCAAGGACGGCCGCCTGCCCTTCCTGCGCCCGGACGCCAAGTCCCAGGTGACGATGCGCTATGTGGACGGCAAGCCGCACAGCATCGACACCGTGGTGCTGTCTTCCCAGCACGCGCCCGAGATGAGCGACGGCCACAAGATGAAGCCGGCGTTCGTCGAGGCGGTGATCGAGGAGATCATCAAGCCGGTGCTGCCCAAGGAGTGGCTGAAGGAAACCACGTACCTGATCAACCCGACCGGCCGCTTCGTCGTCGGCGGCCCGCAGGGTGACTGCGGCCTGACCGGCCGCAAGATCATCGTCGACACCTACGGCGGCGCCTGCCCCCACGGCGGTGGTGCCTTCTCGGGCAAGGACCCCTCCAAGGTGGACCGCTCCGCCGCCTACGCGGCGCGCTACGTGGCCAAGAACATCGTGGCGGCGGGCCTGGCCAAGCAGTGCCAGATCCAGGTGGCGTACGCGATCGGCGTGGCGCGTCCGATGAACGTGACGGTGTACACCGAAGGCACGGGCGTGATTCCCGACCACAAGATCGCCGCGCTGGTGAACGAGCATTTCGACCTGCGTCCGAAGGGCATCATCCAGATGCTGGACCTGCTGCGCCCGATCTACACGAAGACCGCCGCCTACGGCCACTTCGGCCGCGAGGAGCCGGAGTTCACGTGGGAGCGGACCGATAAGGCCCAGGCGCTGCGTGCAGCGGCTGGCATTCGCTGATCGTCGTCCCCGCGCAGGCGGGGATCCAGCAAAAAACCGGCCATCGGCCGGTTTTTTCTTGGAAGCCCTGGATTCCCGCCTTCGCGGGAATGACGCGCCCGCTAGTTCGCCGCAGCCGTCTGCTGCCGCTCGTACTCCGCCCGCTTCATCGTCACGTAGGTGTTGCGGTCCATCTCGCGCAGCTGCTTCGGATAGCGCTCGGTCGCGGTGAACCAGTTGTTGATGCGCTTTTCCACGCGCGTCGCCTGCGGCTCGTTCATCGTGCCGAGATACGAGTCGATCGCCAGGTAGTAGCGCATCACGTTGCGCTCGATCGCGCCACGCATGCCAGCCGTGGTGAAGCCCACCTTGTCGGCGCCGGCGGTGTTCAGGTACATCTGCATCGCCATCTTGCTCACGCCGCCGTAGCCGTATGAATAGCTCATGTGCAGGAAGGTCTTGCCCTCGAGCGGCACGGCCTGCACGTCGATGCGGTAGTCCTTCGTGCCCACGGGCCCCTGCGCCGCATTCAGGCGCGACTGCAGGAACGTGGGCGTGTTCGACACGTTGTTGAAGCTGAAGTCGATGCGGTAGGCCTGCTCCACCGGCTGGTTGTACTTGCGGCCGATGTGCACCGAAAGCTTGTTTCCGCTCGCGCGGCACGCCTTGGTGTTGAAGGGCAGCAGCATGATGTCGCACCAGGCGTTGGGATCCTGCAGCGCTTCCTTCACCTTCTCGTACGGGTGGTCCAGCACCGCGTACACGTCACCCTGCAGGGTGTTCGCGCCTTCGGCGGAATCGATGAAAAGCTGGCTGCCGTACGAGTTGTTGCGAAGCTGCTCCTTGAGCTCACCGTGCTTGGCGCGCAGGGCGCCGGCGTCGGCGTGTGCCGCGACGGAACCAAAAGCGAGGCAGCAGGCGGCACCGATGGCCGCCGCGTAGCGGACCAGGGGGGCGTGGGGGGTCATGCGTGTTTTCCTTGCGAGTCGGCCTCTTCCATCGTCGAAGCCTCGGTGGTTGATCCGGTGGTTTCGGACTCTTCTTCCAGGAAGGCCTGGACGTCGAGCTGGATGCCGCCCATGAACAGCGAGTGCGGCGCCACGTCGTAGACGTAGCGGCCACGCGGGCTGAGCACGAGGCGCATGCGCAGCCGCGGCTGTTGCACGGACTCCCAGGCGCGGATCAAGCGGGTGCGCACCAGGTTGTCCGGGCACTGCAGCGACTTGAGCTTGTGGTAGTTGGAAGCGAGGTCGACCGCGTCCAGGTACCAGGGCGACTGCTTGTTGCGGGCCAGAAGGTTGGCCGACAGGTCGACCTCGAGCGTGAGCACGTTGCCTTCCGCCTCGAGCACGAGGTTGCGGCCGAGAAGCCCACCATTGGCCTCCCCGTACTTGTACGTGAGGTGCAGATGGGACGGCGTTTTGCGCAGTGAGTATTTCATGGGCTTCACCCTTCGGAACAGCGTGCTGCAGCCACGGCCGTGCCCATGTAGGACGGTGCAGTGAATGCCTGTGCGCGCGCTCAGCCACAGCCCACACGACCGGCAGCGCGCGACGCGTCCTACAGGCGATGGGGGTAGATGGCCCACGGCAAGGCTCGGCGGGCGTCCCAAGATGAAGTGGAACCCCTATTCACCCACAAGGAGCACGCAATGGCTGCTGAAGAACGCGAAGAACGCGACCTGAACCGAGATCCCATCACCGACGAACCCGGCGCCCACCCCATCGGCACGGGCATCGGCGCGACCGGTGGCGCCGTGGCCGGCGCTGCAGCCGGCGCCATCGCGGGGCCGGTGGGCGCCGCCGTCGGCGGCGTCGTCGGTGCGGTGGTCGGCGGCCTCGCGGGCAAGGCCGCGGGCGAAGCCGTGAACCCCACGGCCGAGGAAGCCTTCTGGCGCGAGAACTACAACAAGGAGCCGTACTACGAGTCCGGCCGCAGCTTCGACGACTACAGCCCTGCCTACCGGCTCGGCCTGTCCGGCCGCGACCGCTACGAGGATCCCTGGGAGCACGTCGAGCCGCGCCTCGCGTCCGAATGGGACAGCACCCGCGGCAGCTCCTCGCTGGACTGGGACCGGGCCAAGCCCGCCTCGCAGGCGGCCTTCCGCCGTGCCGACGAGCAGTACCGCGGCCAGGGCAGCACGGCATCCGGCATGGGTGCCGCAGGGGCCGTCGGCGCGATGCAGCAGGCAGGCAACAACGAGGGTGACCGCGACGACGTGGCCGACGTGCTGAAGGACCTGGTCGAGTGCTGCAAGGACGGCGAGTACGGCTTCCGCGAGTGCGCCGAGCAGGCCAAGAGCGAGCAGCTGCGCTCCACCTTCCTGCAGCGCGCGGACGACTGCCGCCGCGGCGCGCAGGAACTCAACCAGTGCCTGCGCCAGTACGGCGCCGCGCCGGAAGAAGGCGGCAGTGCCCTGGGCGCCATGCACCGCGGCTGGGTTTCCATCAAGTCCAAGCTGACCACCTACGACGACAAGGCGGTGCTGGAGGAAGCCGAGCGCGGCGAGGACAACGCCAAGGCCCGCTACACGAAGGCGCTGCAGAAGAACCTGCCGGCCGACGTGCGCCAGGTGGTGGAGCGCCAGATGCAGGGTGTGCAGCGCAACCACGACCAGGTGAAGATGCTGCGGGACCAGTACCGCGGCTCGTAAGCCGCCCAGGTTGAGCGCTGGGCGTCCCACGTCGAGCGTGTTTTGAGGCACGCTCGACGCTCAACGCCCAACGCTCGACGCCATGTCCGAAAAGACCGCGCTCCAGAAATACCGCGACAAACGCAACTTCGACGCCACGCCGGAACCGGCCGAGGGCGGCGAGGCGAACGAGAGCGACCGCAGCTTCGTGATCCAGAAGCACTGGGCCACGCGGCTGCACTACGACTTCCGCCTGGAGCTGGAAGGCACGATGAAGAGCTGGGCGGTTCCCAAGGGCCCCAGCTACGACCCCGGCGACAAGCGCATGGCGATGCCGACCGAGGACCATCCCATCGCGTACAACCAGTTCGAAGGCACCATCCCGGCCGGCAACTACGGCGCCGGCAAGGTGATCATCTGGGACAAGGGCACCTGGCATCCGCTGGAGGACCCGCACAAGGGCTTCCGCGAAGGCAAGCTCAAGTTCGAGATGCGCGGCCACAAGATGCACGGGCACTGGACGCTGGTGCGCATGAAGGGACGCGGCGGCGACCGCGCAGACCCGTGGCTGCTGATCAAGGAGCGCGACGAATTCGCCAAGCCGGCGTCGGAGTTCAGCGTCGTCGACGAGATGCCTGACAGCGTGAGGGAACTGGTGGACCGGCCGGGCGCCGCCCGGCGTGCCGCACCGGCTGCCGCGGCCGCTGCGCCCGCGTCATCGGGGCCGCCGGAAGGCGCGCGCCCTGCCGCATTGCCCGAGACCCTGCAACCGGAACTTGCCGTCCTGGTGGACGAACCGCCCCAGGATCCGCAGGACTGGATCTTCGAGATCAAGTTCGACGGCTACCGCATGCTCGCACGCGTGGAGAAGGGCGAGATCGCGCTGGTCACGCGCAACGGCAACGACTGGACCGGCAAGCTCGCCGGCCTGGTGAAGGCGATGCGCACGATGGACCTGCCCGACGGCTGGTACGACGGCGAGATCATCATGCCCGGCGAGGACGTGCCGGCGGACTTCCAGGCGCTGCAGGGCGCCTTCGACAGCAGGCGCACCGAGCAGATCGTGTACTACCTGTTCGACGTGCCCTACTGCGCCGGCCACGACCTGCGCGACGTGCCGCTGGTGGAGCGGCGCGCGGTGCTGCAGCGCATCGTCGAACGCAAGCCGCACGACAACGTGCGTTTCAGTGCCGTTTTCGACGTGCCCGCGCAGAAGATGCTCGACTCGGCGTGCCAGCTCGGGCTGGAAGGCGTGATCGCCAAGCGGCGCGACTCGCCGTACGTTTGCCGCCGCTCGAGCGACTGGATCAAGCTCAAATGCAAGCTGCGCCAGGAGTTCGTCATCGGCGGGTGGACCGACCCGAAAGGCTCGCGCACCGGCATCGGATCGCTGCTGCTCGGCGTGCACGAGGACGACGGCAAGCTGCGCTACGCCGGCAACGTCGGGACCGGCTTCAACGAAGCGACCTTGCGCGACCTGCGCCAGCGGCTGGACGCCGTTGCGCAGGAGCGCAAGCCCTTCGAAGGCGGCACCGGCATTCCGCGCGACGCGCACTGGGTGAAGCCGGAGCTCGTGTGCGAAGTGTCGTTCGGCGAATGGACGCGCGACGGCAAGATCCGCCATTCGGTGTTCCATGGCCTGCGCACCGACAAGCCGCCGGAGGCGATCGGGCGCGAGCCGGTGGTGCACGCGCCCTTGGAGGAGAAGCCGGCGGCCCGGCCGCGCAAGGCGAGCAAGCCAGCCGCGCCCCCTCCGCCGCCCGCGGCCGCCGCCGCGCCGCCGGGCAGCATCCTGCCGCCGGGCTTGCGCATCAGCAACCCGGACCGGGTGGTCGATGCGCAGAGCGGCATCACCAAGATCGAGCTGGTCCGCTACTACGCGCTGGTGGCGCCGCTGATGATGGTGCACCTGGAGGGCCGGCCGATCGCGATGGTGCGGGCGCCGGACGGGATCGAGGGGCAGCTTTTCTTCCAGAAGCACCTGGACCGGTACAAGATGGCCGGCGTGGTGCCGCTGGACCCGGCGATCTTTCCGGGTCATCCGGCGATGCTGGAGATCGCGTCCAGCGAGGGGCTGTTGTCGGCGGCGCAGATGAACGTGATCGAGTTCCACACCTGGAACGGCGTGAAGACGCAGATCGACAAGCCGGACCGCATGACGTTCGACATCGACCCGGGCGAAGGCGTGACGTGGCCGCAGATCCAGGAAGCGGCGCAGCTGGTGCGCGCCATGCTCGACGAGCTGCAGCTGCCCTGCT
The DNA here is from genome assembly GCA_036263715.1 of Ramlibacter sp. Taxonomy (GTDB): domain Bacteria; phylum Pseudomonadota; class Gammaproteobacteria; order Burkholderiales; family Burkholderiaceae_C; genus Ramlibacter. The sequence goes on along the minus strand of DATAGN010000030.1, from coordinate 1,533 downwards.
TCCTCAAGACGAGTGGCGGCAAGGGCCTGCACCTCGTGGTGCCGCTGAAGAAGCAGTTCGACTGGGACACCGTCAAGAGCTTCTCGCAAGCGGTCGTGCAGCACATGTCGCGCACCCTGCCGGATCGCTTCGTCGCCAAGAGCGGCGCCAGCAACCGGGTGGGCCGCATCTTCATCGACTACCTGCGCAACGGCTACGGCGCCACGACCGCCAGCGCGTGGTCGGCCCGCGCGCGGCCGGGGCTCGGCATCTCGGTGCCGGTGCGCTGGGACGAGCTGATGTCGCTGAAAGGCGGAGCGCACTGGTCGGTGCCCACCGTGCACCAGCGCCTCGACCAGGGCAACGAGCCCTGGGCGGAGTACGAAAGCAGCCGGGCCGGCCTGGCGGGCGCGATGAAGAAGCTGGGGTTCGATCCGCGCTGATCAGCGCGCCGGCATCCACGGCATGCGCAGTTCGATGCGCTCGCCATTCCTTTGCAGTTGCACCCCGTCGGCCGCGGCCAGCGCTTCGAGGTCGGACCAGGCCAGCTTGCGGTAGTTGGGTTCCGCGCTGAAGGCCTGCTCGCCGTCGGTGCGCCGCACCTCGACGCAGACGCACGCCGTGTCGCCCTCGCTGGCGCACGTGAGCTCCAGTTCCGCCGGCGCCCTGGCGTGGTCCGTGCAGTGGACAAGCGTGGCACTGAGCAGGTTGCGGGCGGCCGAACGGCGCACCGTCGCCGGCATGGCAGTGACCTTGTTGCGCAGCGCGTAGCCACGGAAGCTCAGGCTCGTCGCCAGCAAGGCCGCGCATTCGCGCGCGGCATCCTCCACCGGGATCGGCACCGTCTCGTCGGGTGCGAGCCAGCCCACGACGTCCAGGCAGGAGGCGAGCGCCGCCTTGGCGAAACCGTTGATCTTTCCCGCCGCGTCCTGCACGTGGGCGAGGTCCGGGACCGGCGCCCGCAGCCGCCGCTCCATCACCTCGTAGATCATGCCGATCGGCTGCAGGTTGACGACCAGGTGATGGCGCATCGACGGCGCCAGCCGCCGCATCAGCGCGTAGCGCGCCGCCTCCGCCTCGGCGGACGGGTAGGCGCTGGCGGGCGTGTCCGGCATCGGTTCAGGGTATTTCAGCCGGAGGGACGTGTCAACGCAGTCAACCGATCCAGTCGGTGCGCTTGCGCGGCCGGCCGGAAAACGGCAGCCGCGCGAGCGGCTTCGGCACCTCGCGGCCGGTGGCGGCGCGCGCGACCAGCAGCGTGCCGGCGAGCGATGCGAGAAGCCGGACCGTCACGGAAGGATGCCTGCGCGTCGCCAGCCACAGGCCCACGCCCGCGGCGAAGGTGAGCCAGTGCTCGCCCGGGATGTTGTCGCGCTCCGCGTCCATGCGCTTGAGCTCCTGCAGGAAGTTCTCGATCATCGCGTCCCTCGTGGTGTGCTGCGGATGGCCGCGCGCCGATTGTGCGGAGAAAGCGCGGCGGCGGGATGCCACCGTTACGAAGCGAACGCGCGATGCCGCCGGCTAGAAGCGCTCGTCCGGTGCGAGGTAGCGCCA
>DATAGN010000029.1:0-1663 GCA_036263715.1 Ramlibacter sp. | reverse complement strand
GCCTGCGGCACCTGCGGGTGCGGCCACAACGCGTCGCCGCGGTTGAGCCATGCCGCCTGCATGCCTGCGTTCAGCGCGCCCAGGGCATCGAGGGTGGCGTCGTCGCCGATGTGCAGCACTTCGTCCGGCTGCACCTCCGCGGCGCCGGCCGCGGCGTGGAAGATTCGCGGGTCCGGCTTGCCCACGCCGAAGTCGCGAGCACTTACCGCCGCGCGGAAGAAGCGCGCCAGCCCCACCCGCTGCAGGTCGGCGTTGCCGTTCGACAGCGCCACCAGCGGATAGCGGCCGGACAGGAACTCCAGGGCCGGCAGCGCATCGTCGAACAGCGTGACGCGCTGGCGCTCGGCGAAGAACACCTCGAACGCGGCTTCCGCCAGCAGCGGATCCTCGCCGGCCCGGTACAGCGCCAGCCGGATCGATTCGCGGCGCAGCGCACTCATGTCGTGCTTGAGGTCCGGTCGCGAAGCGCCCATGTACTCGCGGATCTCGCGCAACGCCGCGGGGCTGGAGAACAGCGCCGCGGCCATGGGTGCGTTCTCCGTCAGCCACAGGTGCAGGGCCTGTTCGGCGCGCTCGATCGTGGGCCAGATCGGCCACAGCGTGTCGTCGAGATCGAGGGTGATGGCGCGGATTTTCGCGAGGTCGAGCATGGGCGGTCAGAATACCGCATGCCCGTGAACCCTCGCCCGCCCGGACCGGGCCGTCATGCGCACGGCCAGCCCGCCGGGACCGCCGTGCTGCTGTGTAACCTCGGCACGCCCGATGAACCGACGCCTGCCGCCGTGCGCCGCTACCTCGCCGAGTTCCTCGCCGATCCCCGGGTGGTGGAGATCCCGCATGCCGTCTGGCTGCCGCTGCTGCATGGCGTGATCCTGCCGCTGCGCGCATCGAAGTCCGCCGCCAAGTACCGGACGATCTGGACGCCCGAAGGTTCGCCGCTGAAGGTGTGGACCGAGCGCCAGGCCAAGCGGCTGCAAGGTTCACTCGGTGAGCGCGGACATCGCGTGCGGGTGGCGTATGCCATGCGGTATGGCAATCCTTCGATCGCTTCGCAGCTCGATGCGCTGGCCGCGGCAGGCGCCACGCGCATCCTCATCCTTTCCGCATATCCGCAGTATTCGGGCACCACGACGGCGAGCGTCATCGACGCGGTCAACGCCTGGTCCGCGAGGCAGCGCAGCATTCCCGAATTGCGCTTCGTGAATCGTTACCACGACGACGCCGGCTACCTGAAAGCGCTGGCCGCACGGGTGGAGCGGCACTGGCGCGAGCACGGCCGCCCCGATCACCTGGTCATGAGCTTCCATGGCGTGCCGGAACGCACGCTGCACCTGGGCGACCCGTACCACTGCGAGTGCCGCAAGACGGCGCGCCTGCTGGGCGAGTGGCTCAGCTTGCAGCCGGAACAGTTCAGCGTGACCTTCCAGTCACGCTTCGGCAAGGCCAAGTGGCTCGAGCCTTACACCGAACCGACCTTGCAGGCACTCGCGCGGGCGGGCAAGGCGCGCGTCGACGTCGTCTGTCCGGGTTTCACCAGCGATTGCCTGGAGACGCTGGAGGAGATCGCGCAGGAGGCGCGTGATGCCTTCAAGGCAGCCGGGGGGAAGGAGTTCCACTACATCCCGTGCCTGAACGACGAGACGGAGTGGATCAACGCCCTGGT
>DATAGN010000028.1:0-5087 GCA_036263715.1 Ramlibacter sp. | reverse complement strand
CGCCAGCACCTCCGCCAGCGTCTCGCCGTTGAAGGGGGGCGTGCCGGCCAGCATCTCGTGCAGCAGCACGCCCAGGCTGTAGACGTCGGCGGCGGGCGAGGCCGCAGCGCCTTGCAGCTGCTCGGGGGCGACGTAGCGGGGCGTGCCGACGATGCGGCCGTGCTGCCCCGCGGGATCCGTCGCGCCGGCTTCGAGCACGAGGCCGAAGTCGGCCAGCACCAGGCTGCCGTCGGCGCGCAAGAGGAAGTTGGCCGGCTTCACGTCGCGGTGCACCAGCTGCTGGCGGTGCAGCAGCGCCAGCGCCTCGGCGGCTTCGCGCACGAGGCGCAGCGCCTCGTGGCGGCTGACGCCGGCGCGCAGGTGGCGCGAGAGGTCGCCGCCGGCGATGTGTTCGGTGGCCAGGAAAGTCCAGCTGGCCGTGTGCCCGCGCCCGTGCACCTGCAGCAGGTGCGGGCCCTGCACGCGCGCGGCGATGTCCTGGTCGCGCTGCATGCACGAGGCATGGGCCGGCTGCAGCTTCAGGACGACGTCGGCGTGCCGCACCTCGTCGTAGGCCAGCCAGGCCACGGAGCGGCGGCCGCTGCCGATGCGCCGCAGCAGCTTGTAGCCAGGCACCTGCGGAGGCGCATCGAAGTGCATTGCGTCGTGGCCCGCAGAGCGGGGCGAGCGCCAGGCCATGTGGTCGCCCTGGGGTACAGCAACGGCCATGCTAGAGCCCCATCCGGGCGAGGTCGTCCAGCAGCGTCTGCGCCGTGGGATAGCGCAGCTCGCGGTCCTTGGCCATCATGCTTTCCATCAGCGGCTGCAGCTGCGCGTGTTCCATCGGCAACAGCGGCACCGGGTCGTGCACGTGCATGCGCAGCAGCTCCTGCGCGGAACTGGCGTGGTAGGGCTTGCGGCCGGTCAGCAACTCGTAGGCGAGCACGCCCAGGCTGTAGATGTCGCAGCGGGCATCCACGGCCTGGCCCTGGGCCTGCTCCGGACTCAGGTAGTACGGCGTGCCGACGATGTCGCCGTCGCCCGTGTCGGTGATCTTCATCGACACCTGCTTGGCCACGCCGAAGTCGGCCAGCGCCAGGCTGCCGTCCTGCCGCAGCATCAGGTTGTCCGGCTTCAGGTCGCGGTGCACCACGCCGGCCTCGTGGATGGCCTGCAGGCCGGCGGCGGTCTGCTTGATGTACGAGATCGCCGTGGCCGCATCGAGCGCGTCGTTCTTCATGCGGGCGCGCAGGTCGCCCCGCGGGAAGTACTCCATCGCGATGTAGCAATGCGCCACCGAGAAGTCCTGCCGGAAGATGCGCGCCACGTTCGGGTGCTCGATCTGAGCCAGCAGCGCGTATTCCTGGATGAAGCGCTGCAGGCTGTCGGCATCGTGCCCGTCGTCCAGGCGCATCACCTTCAGCACCTGCGGCGGACCGCCTTCGGCCGGCTGCGCCAGGAAGATCGTGGCCATGCCGCCCTCGCCGATCTTGCGCAGCACGCGGTAGCCCTCGATCAGGAAGTGCATGCCCGCGGTCGCCGGGGCGGGACCCGAGGACGAGCGCTTGCGGCCCTGGTGGTTGACCTGCAGCGACTCGCGCAGCATCTCGAACACGCGCGGCGGCGTCTTGGAGCCCTTGCGCGGCACGAGGCCGGTGACTTCGACGATGTCGATGAAGCTGTTGTCCGGCAGGCCGACCGAGCCGATGCGGCCGCCGTCGGCGCGCCCGGCGGAGGCCAGGCGCGTGCCGGTGGAGGTGGCGATGCTCCAGTTCAGGTCCATCGCCGTGACTTCCAGCAGGCGCGCGACTTCGACGGCGTCGCCGATCGCATGCACCTTGGCGCCGTTCGGGCCGCTGCCGCGGCGGGCCAGCTCGGCCTGGCCGAGGTGCACGCCGGCCGCGAGCGTCAGCACCGGCAGGCCGCTGAACTGCGGCTTGGCGGAAATCGAGGCGGCGAGCTGCACGGCCTCGTGGACGAGCAGGATCGCCGCGTGCAGGGCACGCTGCGCGTGGTTGGGCTTCTCGTCGAACTTGTTGCTGAAGACGGCGAGGATCGAGTCCGGCCGGCGCGCGGCCACCTCGCCGTTCAGGCGGGTGATCGCCTCGGTCAGCATGCGCCGCACGTCGTTGACGAACGCCGACGCGTCCTCGGCGGCCATCGCGTTGCAGATCGCCGAGAAGTGGTGCAGTCGCGCGTAAACGAAAGTGGCAACCACCAGGCCTTCGGCGCCGCTGTTGCTGCCTTCGTTGCCGCTGAAAGTCGAGCTCAGGTGCGACGAGGAGGCGAAGTCACCCTCGCGCGGCGCGTGCAGCGCCTCGGCGGGGGAACGGGCTTCGAGAGGTTGTCGCATTTGGTTACATGCTAGCTGCATCCCATCGGTGCCACAAGGAACGTGTTGGGACTTTCACACGCATCCTGTGCATGAATGCGGCGTGAAACTGCGTCACATCCCGCAGTGTCACAGATGAGCAGATGGACGGATCGCTCCGACCGCCGGCCGGTTGCGAGGCGCGACGGGCGGAGTGATTACGTCGCGACGCCGCCAGCACGCCCTTTCGGGCGCCGCCCGTTGTTACGATGACCGGCTATGTCGATTCATGCCGCGCTGAACCACGTCACCCATTACAAATACGACCGCGCGGTGAACCTGGGCCCGCAAGTGGTCCGCCTGCGTCCGGCGCCCCATTGCCGCAGCAAGGTGGTGTCCTATTCGCTGCGGGTCGAGCCCACCAAGCACTTCATCAACTGGCAGCAGGACCCCTTCGCCAACTTCCAGGCCCGCCTCGTCTTCCCGGAACAGACCACCGAACTGAAGGTGACCGTCGACCTGGTGGTCGAAATGGCGGTCTACAACCCGTTCGACTTCTTCCTGGAACCGAGCGCCGACAAGTTCCCCTTCAAGTACGAGCCCGAGGTGGCGGAGGAACTGGTCCCCTACCTGGCTTGCGAGCCGCTGACGCCGCTGGTGCAGTCCTACCTGGAAAAGATCGACCGCACGCCGCGCTCGACGATCGACTTCCTGGTGGAGATCAACCAGCAGGTCCAGCGGGACGTGCAATACCTGATCCGCATGGAGCCCGGCGTGCAGACGCCGGAGCAGACGCTGGAACTGGGCAGCGGCTCCTGCCGCGACTCGGGCTGGCTGCTGGTGCAGCTGTTGCGCCGGCTGGGCCTCGCCGCACGCTTCGTCTCCGGTTACCTGATCCAGCTGAAGGCCGACGTCAAGGCCCTGGACGGCCCGAGCGGCACCGAAGTCGATTTCACCGACCTGCATGCCTGGTGCGAGGTCTACCTGCCCGGCGCCGGCTGGATCGGCCTGGACCCGACCTCGGGGCTGCTCGCGGGCGAAGGCCACATCCCGCTGGCCTGCACGCCGCAGCCTTCCGGTGCCGCGCCGATCGAAGGGGTCATCGACGAATGCGAGGTGGAGTTCAGCCACCACATGCAGGTGTCGCGCATCTACGAGTCGCCGCGCGTCACCAAGCCGTACACCGAGGAGCAGTGGGCCGAGGTGCTGGACCTCGGCGAGCGCGTCGACCGCGACCTGCGCTCGGGCGACGTGCGCCTGACCATGGGCGGCGAGCCGACATTCGTGTGCGTGGAAAACCGCGACGCCGCCGAATGGAACACCGACGCCCTCGGCCCCACCAAGCGCGGCTACGCCACCGAGCTGGTGCACAAGCTGCGCGCCGAATACGGCCAGGGCGGCTTCCTGCACTTCGGCCAGGGCAAGTGGTATCCCGGCGAGCAGCTTCCGCGCTGGGCGCTGTCGATCTGCTGGCGCGCCGACGGCCACCCGTGCTGGCGCAACCCCTCCCTCTTCGCCGACGAGCGCAACCCGTCGAAGTACACGACCGAGGACGCCGAGCGCTTCATCCGCGCGCTGACCGGCAAGCTGGGGCTGACGGACCAGTACGTGCAGCCGGCCTACGAGGACGTCTTCTACTACCTCTGGCGCGAACGCAAGCTGCCGGTGAACGTGGACCCGCTCGACGCGCGCCTGGACGACGAGCTCGAACGCGCGCGCCTGCGCCGCGTGTTCGACCAGAAACTGTCGGCGGTGGTCGGCTATGCCCTGCCCCTGGGCGTGCCGGAAGATGCGCCGCCCCTGGCCGGCCCGGTGTGGCAGACCGGCCCCTGGTTCCTGCGCGACGAACGCATGTACCTGGTGCCCGGCGACTCGCCCATGGGGTACCGGCTGCCGCTGGACGCGCTGCCGTGGGTGAGCGCGGGCGACGCCCGGCACCTGATTCCGCGCGACCCCTACGACCAGCAGGCGCCGCTGCCGGTGCCGGCGCAGCTGCGCAACCAGTTCGCACCCGGCGATCCGCGCCACGGCTACACGCCATCCGACCTGCGCGGCGACCGCACCGGTGCCGGCGACGCGCGCGGCGCCGGCCTGCGCTCGGACGGCCAGCCGGTCGAGACGCGCGCACCTGGCCGGCACGAATCCGCTCACTGGCTCACGCGCACGGCCATGTGCGTGGAGGTGCGCGACCCGCAACGGGCCAACGGTCCCAAGGCCGAACGCGAATTCGGCGGCAGGAGCGGCGTGCTCTACGTCTTCATGCCGCCGCTGGCGCGGCTGGAGGACTACCTGGAGCTGCTCACCGCCGTCGAGGCGACGGCGGAAGACCTGGGCGTGAAGATCGTGCTGGAAGGCTACCCGCCGCCGCGCGACACCCGCCTGAAGGTGCTGCAGGTCACGCCCGACCCGGGTGTCATCGAGGTGAACATCCACCCCGCGCACGACTGGAACGAGCTGGTGCAGCACACCGAGTTCCTGTACCAGGCCGCGTTCGAAAGCCGCCTCTCGACGGAGAAGTTCATGACCGACGGCCGCCACACCGGCACCGGCGGCGGCAACCACTTCGTCATGGGCGGCGCCACGCCGGCGGACTCGCCTTTCCTGCGCAAGCCGGAGCTGCTGGGCAGCCTGCTGAAGTTCTGGCACAACCACCCGAGCCTGAGCTACATGTTCAGCGGCCTGTTCATCGGGCCCACCTCGCAGTCGCCGCGCGTGGACGAGGCGCGCAACGACCAGCTGTACGAACTGGAGATCGCACTGAAGGAAATCGCGCGCAACCGGCAGGTGTACGGCGCCG
>DATAGN010000027.1:0-9115 GCA_036263715.1 Ramlibacter sp. | reverse complement strand
AACTCGTGATCAGCACGGCGAATTCCGCTGAGGCGGCGATCGGCGTCACGCTGGATGCTTATGGCACCACCATCGTGCCGATGGTCGACGTCACCCCGGGCAACACGCTCACGCCGGAGACCGCGGTCCTGCCCTTCGTATTCGGCACCTCCACGCTGCTGCCGGCGGACAACGCGCTGCGGATGGCCGATGGCGGCCGCCTGGTCGCCTACGCCTCCACCGTCACGGATGTCGCCCACCACCTGCGCCAGGTGCGAGGCAACGACCTGGTGATGGGCGGCGAGGGCGACGACCAGCTGGTGGGTGACGACCAGGTGGTCCATGCCCGCACGCTGACCTTCACGGATGCGACGATGGGCCGTGCCAAGGACCTGACGCTGCGCCTGATGGACGTGGCCGACGACTTCGCGGACCTGGTGAACCGCAACTTCGAGCTGCTGGGCGAGCGCTACCGCTGGGAGCATTCGGACCAGTGGATCGTCGACGCCACCTTCCAGGTGGGTGCCGACACGCTGCAGGGGCAGGGCGGCAACGACGTGGCCATCGGCGACGACAGCGTGCTGGTGCAGCCGACCTTCAACCTGCCGGCGCACCTGGCGGGCGACTTCGAACGTTTCGTCACCGGCGTGTCCGATGCGGGCCACGAGATCGCGCACGCGCTGTTCGACCTGACGGACCTGCAGTTCGACCTGCGCGACGAGATCACCACCACCACGGTGAAGGGCAAGACCAGCACCACGATCCGGCACCACGCCGACCTCGTGCTGTGGGGGAACGACCTCATCCAGGGCGGCGACGGCATGGACATGCTGATCGGCGATGCCTTCGTGGTCCGCACGCCGGTGGTCCACATGACGGCGCCCACCCAGCCGGTCGTCAAGCACGGCGACGACGCCTGGCACGACACCGACTGGCGCGACGACTGGGACCGCTGGCACGGCAACGAAGCCTGGCGCCACCAGTACCATCGCCACAGCGACTACAGCCGTGCGCAGGTGAAGATGGGCGCGGACACCATCGAAGGCGGCAGCGGCAACGACCTGGTGTACGGCGACAGCCTGGCGGTGCTGGACTTCTCCGTCACGCGAGGCGCGAGCATCAGCAACAAGGACTGGAACACCGTCACCGACAACGCCTACGATGGGGCCAGCCGCATCGCCATCCTGACCGACACCGCCGATTACTGGGGGCACCTGAACGGCGGGAAGGATGAGGAATACCACGATGACTGGAACCACGGTTGGCCTTATCGTGCGGACCTGAAGTTCGATCACGGGGACGACATCCGCGGCGGCGACGGCGACGACATCCTGTTCGGGCAGGCCGGCGACGACAAGCTGCAAGGGGAGAACGGGGACGACTGGCTGGTGGGCGGCAGCGGCAACGACACCCTGGCGACCGGCCTGGGCAAGCGCAACGACCACCAGGGATCCAACAACGCGTCGGCCCTGCGCTACCTGGTCGGTGCCAAGCTGGTGAACTGGGACAGGAGTTTCGACGGCTACGGCCTGCCGTACCAGCCGTTCGGGCAGACCGGGGTGCTGAAGAAGGGCGTTTCGTCGCACATGGACGACTTCTCCTTCCTCACCCCGATGGATTGAAGATTTGTGTCAGTGGTCAAGCAGGAAAGGAAATCAGAGTTCATGGCTGAAAAACAAGACGCGCAGGCGGGAGCATCCACTCCCCGGATCAAGTGGGACGACAGCAAGATGTCCAGCGCCTATGCGAACGTGTGCAACGTGAGCAGCACGCGCGAGGAGGTGGTGATGCTGTTCGGGGTGAACCAGGCCTGGAACCGGGGCCAGCAGGAAGTGACGATCCAGCTGACCGACCGCATCATCATCAGCCCCTTCGCGGCCAAGCGCCTCAGCATGGTGCTGTCGGGTGTCGTCAAGGAGTACGAGAGCCGCTTCGGCCAGCTCGACGTCGAAGGCGGCACGCAGCAGATGCAGGGCAACGGCAAGAACGACAAGTAAGCCGCCGTCCCGAAGCGCCCCCCTTCACGGGCGGCGCGGCGTTTGAGGAGGTCCCATCGACAGCAGCATGCAGGAAAGCCGCCCGGTCATGACCGGCGCGGCGCAGCGCCGCGCGCGAGGCAACGCCACGCCGCAGCGCGAAGAGGCCTGGCGCCGGTTCTCCCGCGCCCAATCCCGCGAGGAATTCGCCGACGCCTGGCTCGCATTGCAGTGCGTGCAGATCGGTGACGTGAGCGACGGCGTCGTGCTGGTCCGCGCACCCGGCCAGGAAGCTTTGACACCGGCAGCCTTCCACCCGGCGCAGCCCCGGGATCGCACGCTCCTGGCCAACGTGATCGACCGGGCCCTGGCCGAAGGGCGCGGGGTCGTGCTCCCCAGGCTTGCGCGCACCGGCGCGGCTACGGGCACCGACGAGCCGCCGGTCGCCTACCAGCTCGCCTTGCCGCTGCAGCTGGACGGCGAGGTCTGCGGTGCCGTCGGCCTGGAAATCGCCCCGCGTCCCGACGAAGACATCCGCGCCGCGATGCGCGACCTGCAATGGGGGTCCGGCTGGCTGGAGGCCTGGCTGCGCCGCCAGGCCGGCAGCACGATGGAGGCGCCCACGCAGCCGCTGCGCCTGCAACTGGCGATGGACCTCGTCGCCACCTTGCTCGAACATGCCCGGTTGAAGGAGAGCGGCCCCGCCTTCGTCACCGAACTCGCCTCGCGCCTGGGTTGCGACCGCGTCGCCCTCGGCCTGCGCAAGGGCGGGCGCTCCCGCCTGCGCGCCGTCTCCCATTCCAGCCAGGTCGCCGCCAGCGCCAACCTCTCGCGCGCGATCGAACAGGCGATGGATGAAGCCATCGACCAGAACGCCACCATCGCCGCGCCGCCCGTCGCCGAGAGCGCCGGTCCGCCGGTCGTCCGCATGGCCCACCAGCAGCTGGTGCAGGAATCGGGTGCGGGCGCCGCCCTCACGCTGCCCCTGCTGCATGGCAACGACACGATCGGCGCGCTGACGCTCGAACGGGCGCCCGGCCACCCCTTCGACGCCGAGGCCCTGGAGCTCTGTTCCGCCGTAGCTGCCGTCGCGGGGCCCTTGGTCGGCCTGCAGGTGGCCGGCGAACGCACGCTGCCCGCGCACGCCGGCGCGTCCGTGGTCCGCTTGCGCAACGAGCTGCTCGGCCCGCGCCATGCGGGCTGGAAGCTCCTCGGCGCGGCGACGCTCCTGGTGGCGCTGTTCCTCACCTTCGCGACCGGCGACTACCGTGTCACCGCGGAATCGGCGGTCGAAGGGGAGGTGCAGCGCGCCGTCAGCGCCCCCATCGCCGGCTTCGTGAAGGACGCGCCGCACCGGGCAGGCGACAGCGTGCGCAAGGGCACCGTGATCGCGCGGCTCGACGACCGCGACCTGCGCATGGAGCGCGTCAAGCTCCTGAGCCAGGCCGAACAGTTCAATGGCCAGTACCGCGAGGCGTCGGCGAACCGCGAGCGCGCGCAAGCCCTCATGGCCAGTGCGCAACTGCAGCAGGCCAAGGCGCAGCTCGCGCTGGTCGACGAGCAGATCGCCCGCACCCAGATGGTGGCTCCTTTCGACGCGGTGATCGTCAGCGGCGACCTCTCGCAAAAGCTCGGCGCGCCCGTCGAGCGCGGCCAGACCCTGTTCGAACTCGCCCCGCTTTCCAGCTTCCGCGTGGCGCTGCACGTGGACGAACACGACTTCGGGCACGTGCAGGTCGGCCAAAAGGGCACCCTGACGGTCAATTCCATGCCGGGTGCCGGCTTCGACTTCGTGGTGACCAAGCTCACCGCCGTGAACGAGGCGCGGGACGGCAAGAACACCTTCCGCATCGAAGCGCGCATGGTGGGCGAGTACGGCCGCCTGCGGCCGGGCATGAAGGGGGTGGGCAAGGTGGAGATCGGCGAACGCAAGCTGGTGTGGATCTGGACCCATGGCCTGGTGGACCGCATCCGCCTGTGGTTCTGGCTCTGGATGCCCTGAGGCGCCCGCGCGATGGCCGCCGACGCCCTGTTCAGTGCATCCTGGTACCGCGTGGCCGCGCTCAAGCCGCGGCTGCGCGGGCACCTGCGCTTCCACCGGCACCAGTACCGCGGCCAGCGCTGGTACGTGATGGAGGACCTGCTGTCGCGGCGCATGCACCGCTTCAACCCGGCGGCGCACTACATCATGGGCCTCATGGACGGACAGCGCGACGTGCAGGAACTGTGGGATCGCGCGGCCACCTCCTTCGGTGACGACGCGCCCACGCAGGACGAGATGATCCGCCTGCTGGCGCAGCTGCATTCGGCCGATGTGCTGCAGTCGGACGTGGAGCCGGACGTGGCCGAACTGCTGCGGCGGGCGCAGCGCACGCGCCGCAGCAACTTCATGCAGCGCTACCTGTCGCCCCTGGCGATCCGCATCCCGCTGTACGACCCGGACCGGCTGCTGCAACGCTGCCTGCCCTGGTACCGGGGCCTCTTCACGCGTGCCGGCTTCCTCGTGTGGCTCGCCATCGTGCTGGCCGCGGGCGTGCTCGCGGTGGGCCACTGGCGCGAACTGTCCGAGAACGCCACCGACCGCATCCTCGCGCCGCAGAACCTGCTGCTGATCTTCCTGACCTTTCCGGTCGTCAAGCTGGCGCACGAGTTCGCCCACGCCTGTGCGGTGAAGGCGTGGGGCGGCGAGGTGCACGACATCGGGGTCATGCTGCTGGTGATGATGCCGGTTCCCTACGTGGACGCCAGCGCGTCCAGCGCCTTCCGCGAGCCGCACCGGCGCGCGGTAGTCGGAGCCGCGGGGGTGATGGCCGAACTGGTGCTGGCCTCCATCGCGCTGCTGCTCTGGCTGGAACTGCAGCCCGGCATGTTCCGCGCGGTGCTGTACGACGTCATGCTGATCGCGGGCGTGTCCACGGTGCTGTTCAACGGCAATCCGCTGCTGCGCTTCGACGGCTACTACGTGCTGAGCGACTTGCTGCAGATCCCGAACATGCGGCAGCGCGGGCAGCACCTGCTGCAGCAGGTCGTGGAATCCCGCGTCTTCGGCATCGATGCGCCGACCGTGGAGCACGAGCCGCGCGAGCGTGCCTGGCTGGTGGGCTTCACGATTGCCTCCTTCATCTACCGCATCGTGGTGATGCTCGCCATCGCCCTGTTCATCGCGCAGGCCTACTTCTTCGTGGGCGTGCTGCTGGCGCTGTGGTCGGTGGGACAGACCCTCGTCTGGCCGCTCGTCAAGGGCGTGCGCTACCTCTTCACGCAGCAGAAGCTGCGCCGGCACCGCACCCGTGCGCTGGCGACGTCCGGCGCAGCGGCGGGCCTGGTGCTGCTGCTGGTCTTCGCCATTCCGCTGCCCCTGTGGACCCGGGCCGAAGGCGTGACCTGGACGGCGCAGGAAGCGGTGGTCGTCGCCCGCACGGACGGTTTCGTGCGCCGGGTGGGCGTCGAGCCCGGCGCCACGGTCAGCAAGGGGGCGACGCTGGTCGAGGCGGAGGACGCGACGCTGGAGCCGCGCATCCGCGTGCTCGAGGCGCAGTTGCTGATCTTCGAGACGCGCGCCCAGTCGGAACGCGACCTCGACCGCGTGCGCTGGCAACTGACGCAGGAAGAGATCAAGGCGACGCAGGCCGAACTGGCGCTGGCCCGCGAGCGCTTCGCCGAACTCACGATCCGCAGCCCGCTGGCGGGCGTGGTGTTCCTGCCCGGTGCCGACGACCTGCCGGACCGCTTCGTGCGCAAGGGCCAGCAGATCGCCTTCATCCTGCCCCCGGGTGCCGCCACCGTGCGCGTGCTCGTCTCGCAGGACGACGTGGACCTGGTGCGTTCGCGCACCCGCCGCATCGAGATCAAGCGCGCCGGCAAGCTGGCCGACACCGAAACGGCCGTCCTGCGGCGCGAGGTGCCGGCGGCCAGCCGCCGCGTGCCCAATCCCGCGCTGTCGACGCAAGGTGGCGGCGTGGTCGCGGTGGATCCGCGCCAGAACGACGCGCAGGTGGTCGCCATGGACAGCTGGTTCGAGTTCGAGCTGGAACTGCCGGCGTCCACCGGCCGCACGATCGGCGAGCGCGTGCACGTTCGCTTCGTGCACGACCCGGAGCCGGTGGGATGGCGCTTGTACCGCGGGGTGCGCCAGCTGTTCCTCAATCGCTTCACCGTCTGATGGCGCAGGACGCCGCGCTCGCCTTCAGCCACTACCCCGAGCGGGCGGAGGAGCGCATCGACACCCTGCAGCGGGTCGCCGGTGCGATCCGCTACCTCGCCGGCCACCGCCGCACGGGCCGCACGCTGCTCAGGACGATCGTCCCTCGCGTGCTCCGGCACGAGGCCGCGCTGCCGCAGATGACTGCCGGTGAGCTGCGCGATCGCGCCATCGCACTGCGGCCGCGGCTGCGGCAGGCAGGCTGCGGCGAGGAACTGTCGGCCGAGGCCTTCGCGCTCGTGCGCGCGGCCGCGCAGGCCACGCTGGGCATGCGGCACCACGACGTGCAACTGGTCGGGGGCTGGGCGATGCTGCAGGGGATGCTGGCCGAGATGGAGACGGGCGAGGGCAAGACGCTCACGGCCACGCTCGCCGCCGCGACGGCAGCCCTGGCCGGCCATGCGGTGCACGTCATCACGGTCAACGACTACCTGGCCAAGCGCGACGCCGACACCCTGCGGCCGCTGTACGAGGCGCTGGGCCTCACCGTCGCCTGCGTGGTGCACGGCATGGAGCCGCCGGAGCGGCGCGCCGCCTACGGCAGCGACGTCTGCTACTGCAGCAACAAGGAACTCGCCTTCGACTACCTGCGCGACCGCCTGGTGCTGGGCGGCCGGCCGCGTCCCATCGCGGCGCGCGTCGCGCGGCTGGCCCCCGAGGCGAAGAACGAGCCGCTGCTGCTGCGCGGCCTGCAGTTCGCCATCGTCGACGAGGCCGACAGCGTGCTGATCGACGAGGCGCGCACCCCGCTGGTGCTGGCGCGCGAGAAGGACAGCAGCCAGGAAGAGGCCCTGTACCGGCAGGCGCTGGAGCTCGCCGGCGCGCTGCACGAGGACGACTTCCGCATGGACGGCGCCCACGTCACGCTGACGCCAGCTGGCAGCACGCACCTGGCGCAGTTGTCGCAAGGCCTGGGCGGCATCTGGAACGGCCCGCGCCGCAGCGAGCGGCTGGTGCTGCAGGCCCTGACGGCGCTGAAGTCCTTCCACCGCGACAAGCACTACCTGGTGCACGAGGGCAAGGTCCAGATCATCGACGAGAACACCGGACGGCTGATGCCGGACCGCGCCTGGGAGCAGGGGCTGCACCAGCTGATCGAGCTGAAGGAGGGCTGTGCCCTGAGCAACCAGCGCGTGACGCTGGCGCGCATCAGCTACCAGATCTTCTTTCGCCGCTACCTGCACCTGTGCGGCATGACGGGGACCGGCTCCGAAGTCGCGGGAGAGCTGTGGACGGTGTACCGCCTGCGCGTGGCGAAGATCGAGACCAACCGGCCGGTGCGGCGGTTGATGCGGCCCGTGCGCGTGTTCGCGCGCGCCGAGGACAAGTGGCAGGCCGTGCGTGATGCGATCCGGCGCAGCATCGCGCAGGGCCGCCCGGTCCTCGTGGGCACGCGCTCCGTGGGCGCGTCGGAGCACCTGGCGCAGGTGCTCGAACGCGAGGGCCTGCCCTTCAGCCTGCTCAACGCGCGCCAGGATGCCGCCGAGGCGGAGATCGTGAAGGCGGCGGGCCAGCCCGGACGCGTGACCGTTGCGACGAACATGGCGGGGCGCGGCACCGACATCAAGCTGGCACCGGGCGTCGTCGACGCGGGCGGGCTGCTGGTGATCTGCACGGAGCGGCACGACTCGGGGCGCATCGACCGCCAGTTGTATGGACGCTGCGCGCGGCAGGGGGATCCTGGCGAGTGCCTGACCTTCCTGAGCCTGGAAGACGAGATCGTGGAAACCTACCTGCCGCTGGCCGGCCGGCTCGCGGCGCGCCTGGCGGGGCAACACGGCGAGCTGCCACGGCGGCTGGCGGACTGGCTGCTTGCGCGCGCCCAGGCCCGCGCCGAACGCACCCATTCGCGCACGCGCCAGGACCTGCTGCGCGCCGGCCAGTCGACCGAGGACCTGCTGGCCTTCTCCGGCCGGGGCGAATAGCGGCTACGGGTTCAGAAGCGGACGCGGCAACGGATGCCGGCCGGCACCTTGCCCTGGCGATTGGGCAGTTCCAGGCGCACGCCGAAGGTGCCGCTGGCCGCATCGACCACCCGGTCCACCACCTTGACCACGCTCTGGTAGCTGCCCTGCACCGGCGCCTCGGGCTGTACCGTGGCGAGCTGGCCGCGCCGGATGCTGCCGAACAGGCGGGAGGGCAGCACCACCTCCACGTGCAGCGGGTCGATCTCGGCGAGCTTCATCAGCGGGTTCTTGACCGTCGCTGTCGCAGCCAGCTCGCCCTGGCGCAGCAGGACCTCGACCACGACACCAGTGAAGGGCGAGCGGATCGTGCGGATGTCCAGGGCCGCCGAAGCGCGCGTCGCATCCGTCTGGGCGAGCCGCTGGTTCTCGCGCGTGCGGCGCAGTTCCTCGCTGGCCAGCCGGAATTCCGCTTCCGCTTCGTCGAGCGCGCTGTCCGACACGAACTTCTGCTGGTGCAGGTCGCGCGCGCGCTCCACCTTCTTGGCGTTCAGCTGCACGCGCGCTTCCGCCACCTTGATCTCTCCGTCCATGGCCGCGCGCATCTTCGCGACTTCCAGGGTCGCGCGTTCGACGCTCGATTCGATCACGGCGAGCACCTGGCCGCGCGTGACGATGTCGCCCCGCTGCACCAGCACGCGGTCGATCAGGCCCTCGACCGGGCTGCGGATCTCGATGGCCTGGCGCGCCTCCACCATGCAGTCGTAGTCCTGCGCCACCGCGCAGGTCGAAGTGGCCAGGCAGCAGAGGGCCAGCAGGCGTTTCGCGGAGCTCAGGGACATGGGGGCTTGCATCGAGCCCATCCTAACCGGGCCGGCGTGGACGTGAAACGGGATGGTCATTGCAGCAGCAGAGCGCGAGCCCTTGACCCGCGAGGAGGAGAGCTCACCGGTCGACACTGGTGGCCGCCGCGAGCCGCTCCTGCAGCCGCTGGTTGTCCGCGGCGAGCCTGTGCGCGATCAGGCGCGACACCTGGAAGGCGAACTTCGGGTTCT
>DATAGN010000026.1:0-14774 GCA_036263715.1 Ramlibacter sp. | reverse complement strand
GCTGGCGAACGTCAGGGCGGAGCCGGGGAGGCCGCCGCCCGCGCCGCCAGCCGGCGCGCCTTGGCTTCGCGCCGCTTGCGCTTGCGCTCCTCACCCGTGTTCTCAATCCCGCGCATCGCCAGCTCTTCGCGCAGGCTGGGTTCCGGCGCCACGGCCGACGAGCGCAGGGCGGACAACGAAGGCGAAGCGGAAAAAGTAAAGGTGCGAGCGGCGTTCATGCCCCGCATCGTGCGGGGTGCGCGCTGCGCGTTCAGTGACGGCCATCACACGCAGCGTGCGTGACGCCGGCATCGTCCTCCACTTGCAGGAGGCACTTGGCGCAACGCTGTGCAGGGCACAGGCCCCGGTGCGTTGACCCACAGCGGGTGCCGCCCAAGAATGCGATCGCTTCCGCAGCCTGCGGATCCGCGCGGCCTTGTGCCGCGCCGTCACAGCCCCCGGGAGCCCGCCTCCCGCCGGGATGGGGACTCCCGCTCCTGGAGAACCCCATGACCCACGACCTCCCCGCGACCGCGCTGCGCGCGCCGTGGGGTTGCCTGTGCCTTCCTGCGATCGGCGCGCGCGTTCCGGCGCGCTTGGCCCGGGATGACATCCGACAGCGCCAGCTTGCGCGCTTCGCGCGCGCGGCGGTGCGCTGCGGCCTGCCGCTTCCCCCCGGTGCCTTCAGCGATCTTGCGCATGTCGTCACCGCGCAGTGGAGCGCATACCTCGCGCAGCGCTATCCAACGCACACCTTCGACGCCCTCGCCGGCGCGCCGGTGGTGGAGATCGACGACCACGGATTGCGCGTGGTGATCCACGCGCAAAGCCACCTCAACGCCTACCAGCTGCAGCCGGTGATTGCGCCGCTGGAGGCGCAGGCACCGGGCCTGGGCTGGTTCGTCGAATCAGTGCTCGCCCAAGCCAGTGCCCACGGCCTGCAGGTCTACGACATGGGCATGGCCGGCTACATGCTGGAGGTGTTCCACGGCGACCTGGACGACTTCAGCGACGCCGCCTATGCCCGTGCCATCCTGCGCGAGCAGGGCGACACGGTGCCAGATGGCCCCATCCCGGCCGGGACCCTCGAGGAGCTACGCGCGCAGTACGGCTTCTGGCCATCCGACCTGCTGGCCGAAGTCGGCGGCCATGCGCACCTGCTGGGCGCGTGGCATGAAGGTCAACCGAAGCGGCGCGTGCTCGCTGCCCGCGCGGCGCATCGCTGGCTGCGTACGCACCGCGAGCACCCCGGTGCGGTCGTCGTGGACGCGGCCCTGCGCCTGCGGCGCGCTTTCGCAAACGATCGCGACCGCGCCTTCCTCTGGCAGGGGCAGGACGACGGCACCGAGACGCTCGGAGCCATGTGCTTTCTCGCCTGGGACAGCCCCGAACTGCTGTTCGAGGCGGTCCAGCACTGGGAGGAGAACCAGTACAACGGCGGCATGGCAGTCGAAGCCTTTGCCCGCAGCGGCGTGCTGCCGGCGGAGGCCAGCGACACCGAGCTGCAGGCGCTCGTGCGCAGTCTGCGTGCCTACCTGCATCGGTGGGCGCTGCTGGCGCAGCTGCTGGCGCACTTCCCGGTTTGGGAGACCAGCGATGCAGCTTGAAGTCCAGAGCACGGGCGAGAGCTACCAGCTCACGGCCGCCGTGCTGGTCTACACCAACAGCACCACGCGCCATGCGTTCGCCACCAAACACGCAGTGCGCCTGGATCAAGGCCGCCCGTCCATCGCGCCCGGAACGCCCCTGGACAGCCGCGACTACGACCGGCTGGTGCAGGCACTGGCGCCCTCGGCGCAGCCGCGCATGGTGTGGAGCGATCCGCGCGTGCTGGCCCACGGCTTCGGCAGGCTGTTGTGGTGGTCGCCACCGATGCAGCGCAGCCTCTTTTTCCGAAAGAGCGCGCACCACCCCCACAGCTTTGATGGCTGCGGCCGCTGCAGCTGCCCGGGGCTGGTGTTCCTCGCCGACGGCCGGGACCTGTTCGTCTACGCCTTCAAGGGCACGACGACACCAACGCGCGCAACGCGCCTGTACCAGGCGCCGTTCTTCAACGTGTGGTCGCGCGGACAGGTCTGCTGCGGCACGGCCACCGTGCCGCCAGAGCACAGCGCGGATCCCGACGCCTGGGAACGCATGTTCTTCGGCTCGCATTTCACCCACCCGAACTTCACCCAGGCCGACCGGCTGACCGTCGGCGTCGCCCCAGGCGTTTTTTGGCAGGCGCGCCTGGCGCAACCCGAGGTTCCTTTTCCCGAGCAGGTGCTGTTCGACCTGCAGCTGCGGCTGGAGGAGCTCACCCACATCGACCTGCGGGCGCGCCTCGCGGCGCTGCCCCGCGCAACCGGAGAATTCTGATGACAAGCTTGGATGCGGCGGTCCAGACCGCCTTTCCCGTGCTGGCGGTCCCCGCCAGCGGCGCACTGTGCGCGCCAGCCGCCTGCGGCACGCGCTACCTCGTGGGACGCGATGGCGTCTCGCGCGAGACCTGGCTGCCCTGGATCCGCGTGTGCGAACTGGTGGCGCCTTCGGCGCTCACGCTGCCCTACGGTCGCGTGCAGGACGCCGTGGAGTTCCGCTGCGGCCCCATTCCCGACCGCGTGCTGCGCGAGTTCATGCACCACGCCAAGAAGGCGCTGCCCAACGAGATGGCTGGCGCGCTGCTCTGGAACGCCAGCGACGACAGCTGGCGCTACCTGACGCGCCCCAGCTGCGAGGCCAGCGGTGCGCACGTGCGCTACCAGGAAGTGCGGCCCCAGCCCGGCGAGCACCTGGTAGTGGACCTGCACAGCCACGGCTTGCACTCGGCCTTCTTCTCCGAAGAAGACGACGCCGATGACGCCGGTGCGATGAAGGTGAGCCTGGTGCTCGGAAACGTCGACCAGCTGCGCCCCACCTCTCGCATGCGCCTGTGCATGGCCAGCGTGGTGCGCACGGCCTACCTGCGCGCCGATGGCCGCCTGGCCGTCCTGCCATGAGCGCACCGCTGCGCCACCGGGTGCTGCCAGCGCTGCTGGCCCGCCCCATCCAGCTGCTGCTGGTAGGGGCGGGCGGCACCGGCAGCCGGATCCTGGAAAAGCTGGTGTGCCTGCACCGCGCCCTGGTCGCCAAGGGCCATCCCGGCGGCTTGGCCGTGATCGTGATGGATCCCGACACCGTGAGCGCCGCCAACATCGGCCGCCAGGCTTTCTACCCCGGCGACATCGGCTGCCTCAAGGCCGACGTGCTGGTCAACCGCGCCAACATGGCCCTCGCAGGGGCCTGCTGGCGCAGCGTGCCGCAGCAGCTGGACGCGCAAGCGAACCTGGAGGACTGCGACTTGGTGATCGGTGCGGTCGACAACCGCGCGGCGCGCCTGGCGATCCTGCGCGCCCTGCAGAACTGCCGCAGCGGCCAACGCTATTGGCTGGACACCGGCAACCGCATGGCTGACGGGCAGCTGGTGCTCGGCCAAGTGCTGGCACACGCGAACGGATCACGGCGTCGCGCCCAGGCCGCAGCCTGCCTGCCCCACGTCGGCCAGCTCTATCCGCAGCTGCTCGATCCGCAGCAGGACGATCCCGACGACGCGCCCTCCTGCTCGCTGGCCGAAGCGCTGGAGCGGCAGTCGCTGTGCATCAACGCGGTGATCGCCGACTTCGCGGTGAGCCTTCTGTGGAACCTGTTTACCCAGGGGTGGATCGAGGTGCACGGCGCCTTTGTGAACCTTCAGCGGGTCATGGTGACCCCGCTGCACGTCGACCCTGAGGTCTGGGCGCGTTTCGGAGTTCGCGCTGCGGCAGTGCGGCGTTGACGATCGAGCGATGCCAGGCGGTGCGAGGTCTCCAGGACCTCGCACCGTCCTTCAGCAGGCAGTCACGCAAAAGTCCAAAATCATAGACTCTGCTCCTTGACTTCCCCGTCGCGCCCGGTAAAGTCCAGTTTTTTAGACGAAACGATGTTGACACCGATGAAAAGCGTCAATTCGTCTAGAAAACCAGACCATGACGCGCGCCGCCACGCCACTTCCATCCGATCTGCTGATCACCGACGGCACGCAGTTCGGTGCTGCCGTGCGCGCTGCCAGGCGCGCCGCCAAGGTAACGATCACAGATGCCGCCTTGCTGCTCGGAATTGCGCGGCAGACGCTGATCAACCTGGAGACAGCCAAGAGCGGCGTGAGCCTGGAGACGGCGCTGCGTGCTGCACGGGAGTTCGGCCTCACCGTCGTCGTGGTTCCGCCCGGCCAGGGCGACACTGTCCGCCGCGCCCTGGACGATGTGCTCTCCACGTCGCAGCAGGGCGGCAACAGCGCGAGGGATCGCTGAGCATGGCCACGCTGGACGTATGGATCCGCGACGACCTGGTGGGCGTGCTTGCCCATGACGCGCAGGCCAACCAGTTCCGTTTCGACTACAGCCAGGCTTGGTTGCAGGCACGTCACCGCTTCCCCCTGAGTCCCCAGCTGCCCCTGCGGCCGTCCCCCGGACAGAGTCCCGAGCAGCACAGCGCGCAGGTGCGCCAGTTTTTCGAGAACCTGCTGCCCGAAGGCGAGGCGCTCGACCATGCCGCGCAGGCGGCGGGCACCGCCCGCTCCAACCTCGTGGGTCTCCTGGTGCACATCGGCCGCGAGACCGCCGGTGCTCTGCGCGTCACCTTGTCGGGTGCAAGGGGCGCCGGCGCCGAGGCCCCAAGCGAACTGCGCGAGATCACCCCCGCGCAGCTGTCCGAGCGAATCCGCGCACGCGAGCGCCAACCGTTTTCTGTCTGGGACGGCAAGGTGCGTCTGTCGATTGCCGGCTATCAGGACAAGATCGCCGTCTACGAGCGCGATGGCCGCTGGTACCTGGTTGACGGCGGCAGGCTGGCTTCGACGCAGATCGTCAAGCCGCTTCCCATGCGCGTGCAGCTGGCGGGCCTGCCCGCCATCGAGCACATGAGCATGCAGCTGGCCGCGCGCGTGGGGCTGGCCGTGGCCGAAACCCGGCTGGTACACGTCCCCGAGCCGGTGCTGCTGGTGCGCCGCTTCGACCGGGTGGAGCTCGCAGATGCAGTGCACCGGCTGCACGTCGTCGACGGCTGCCAGGCGCTGGGTCTGTCGGTGGGCATGAAGTACGAGCGCGCCTATGGCGATGCCGCCGATGTCGCGCACCTGCGTGACGGCGTGAGCCTGCCCAGGCTCTTTGCCTTGCTGGACCTAAGCGCCGTCCCCGCACGTGATCGCCTGAACCTGCTGCGTTGGGCCATCTTCCAGGTCTTGATCGGCAACAGCGACGCCCACGGCAAGAACGTCTCCTTCTTCTGCGATCACCAGGGCATTCGCCTGGCTCCCGCGTACGACTTGGTCTGCGTCGACGCGCTGGATGCCGGACTGCCGAAGACCTTGGCGATGGCGATCGGCGACGCCTTCGCGCAAGAAGACCTCAACCCCTACGAGTGGGCGCACTTCGCGCACCTGTGCCGCCTGCCGTTTCGCCTGGTGGCACGCGAACTGGAGGTCCTTGCCGCCAAGGTGGATGCGGCGCTGGATTCCCTGGCCGAGGAGATGGGACCGCAGGGCGTGCCCGAGGAACTCGCACTACGCCTGCAGGAGATCGTGCGCTCCAACTGCAGGCGCCAGCGCCAGCACGCACCTCAGGTCGGCGGCTTCAAGCGCAGCGACTTCGCCTGACCTGATTGGGCCTCACGCGTCGCTGGCGACCGCGCTGTCTGCGACCGCAGCCGCAGCTTGCACAGGCTGCACTGCGTCTATTGCGCGCTCGGCGCGCCGCGTGCGGCGCACCGAGATCGCCACGGTTGTTTCCTGAGGAGCTGCGCCAGGCTCGGTGCCGGCCGCTTCTTCCACCTCGGTGCTGCCCACTGCACCCGCATCCGCGGCGGCATCCCCATCCTCCTGCGCCTCGGCTTGCGTGCTGGCGGCAAACGCGGCGATCTCCTCGCCTTGCTGCTGCACCACCGCTGCCATCCGCGCATCGACCTTGCCGCTGCGATGCTGCTCGGCCATCACGCGCTCGGCCTCGCGGTACAGGCGCACGACTTCCGTCTGCAGCACCGACCGGAAGGCGCGCACTGCCCGCTTGGCCGACATCTCCACCACCGCCCGCTGCGACGAGTCGATGACGCCCAGCAGGTTTGCAGTCCCGGACAGCGCATACAGCCGGTCCATGCGTGAGAGCACCCCGAGGTATGCCCGTGCCTGCGTCGCGATGATGGGCACGTCGGCGGTGAACACCACCGGCCACAGCCCCAGGTCGCTCTCGTGCCCCTGCTGCTCCAGAAGCTTTAGCAGCCGGTTGATGTTGTTCTGCAGGAGGGTGTCGATGCCGGCCAGCTTGCCCGTGGTGACCGTGGCATACCGTTCCAGCAACTGCGCATCGAAGCCGCGCCAGCCGCGGTACTGGTACTCCAGGTACAGCTGCTTGGACAGGTAGCTGAAGTCCTTCTTGAAGAAGCGGATGCCCACCGGGCAGCGGATGACATGGTCTTCGATGACCATGTACGGGCTCTGGAAGCTTTGCACGAAGCGCGGCCCGAAGATCGCTTCCAGCGCCTTCTGGCGCCGTGCCAGCTTGCTGGCCTCGTCAGCGCTGACGGCTACGGGCACGGTGTCGTTCATGGAAACGCTCCAGTCGTGGGCAATCCGCTGCAATGTAGGCACAGGCAAAGCTGGAGCGCGCAGCGCAACGTGCAACCACCCGCCTGATGGCGCGCCGCGACGACGCTGCACCGCGGCACACACTTTGGGCGCACGCCACATGGACGGCATGGGGCAAGACCCGAGGGTTCGGCAAGGAGCCTTGGGGTCTTCCTCGACGCAAGTCGACGAAAGCCGCGAGCCATCGCGGTTGCATGCCTGCTGCATGCCATCCAGCGGCAACGCACGCTCGCGCGTGCCGCGCCATCCACCACCCCCAGGGGCAGTCCATGCCCCTGGGCGAGGACCCGCTTCTGGAATCCACCAGGAGTGAACATGAAAGTGGTCCTTGTCGTCACCGTCTGCCTGCTGCTTGCATGCGGCGCCTCCGCCGTTGCGGACGCCGGCATCCAGAGCCTGCAGAACCGCGCTGCCGCCCTCGAGGCGGCCGGCCGGTGAACACGATGGTGGTAGGTCCCTGCCGGGACCCGCCGCCGTCTCCCGCACGGCGGCGCAAGCCGCAGCCTGCTGCAGCGCCCTGCAACGCATCCGGATCCAGCGCGCGGAGCGCAGCCTCAGCTCTCGCTGCCGAGGGCGACGCGCAGGTCTGGTCCGATGCCGCGATCGCGCAGCTGCACGAGGGCCTTCTGCAGCACTCCTTGAAGGCACTGCAGGTTCGCGGCAACGCCGAATCGAAGCGCGACATCCTGCGCTGGATCTTTGCCCCCGACACGTTGGTGGTCATCCTCCACGACGGGCAGGGCAGGGCGCAGAGCATCCTGCTGCCGCAGGACTGCACCCCGTTCTCCTTTGCGCTTTGCTGCCGCATCTGCGGCTACGAGCCGCAGCGGCTGCGGGACGCCCTCGCGCCGCTGCTGCGGCAGCTCGGACTGGAAAGCATCCTTCTCCAGCTTCTGCAAACGCAAGCCTCGGCGGCCCACCCGCAGAGCGCAGAAGTGCGCGAGTCGATCCGAGCAACAGCGCGCCAAAGCCGCGCCCTTCCTTCACCAACCCTGCCTGGTCACGAGGTCTCTCGCGCTCGGCAGCACCATCCTTGAGGACCAACAACATGAAAACACTTGGCTACGTGCTGGCGACGCTGGCCGTAGGACTGCTGCGACTGGCCGGCCGCGTGCTGGCCGCAGCAGGCAAGGCTGCCTTGTTGCTCGCCACACCGCTGGCGGCTTGGCTTCTCTATCGCCTGCAACGTACCGGCGGCACGCGCTCGCCGCAGCCGGTGCCCGAGGCACCGGCTGCGCCGGCGCTGCCCTCTCATGCAACTGCCAATGCCGCTGTCGCGGTGCTGCCCTGCAGCGTTCCACCGATGTTCGACATTGCCGATCGCATCATCTCGCTGCGGCTGGATCCCCCGGTCGGGGTGATCCACCTGCGCCTGTACCAAGCGCGTGGACTCGTGCGGCGCGAACTGGTGGTCACTGAACCCTGCCTGCGCTCGCTCCTGAAGGGGCGCCGGCATTTCCTGGACAATGTGCCCTACGAACCGGCCGCCGGCATGGAAGCGGTCAAGGACCAGGCCGTGCAGGCAGCCGAGGTCTTCATCAACGAGCGCGGAAAGCGCCCGGCGCGGCCCCGGCCTGCACGGGAAGGCAACAGCGGCAACAAAAAGCCGCTTCCAGCATCAGCCCTCGCCGGCCAGTCTGAAGTGCAGCAAGTGCCCCCGACAATGGTCCCCACGGTTGCCGCTGCGAGCCAACCCGCTGCTGCCCTGGTCGCACCCGCAGGGGGCAAGGACTTCACCTATGTGGGCGTGCTGGTCAAGGCAGGCACGCAAACTGTGACACCGGAGGGGCGCACTCCGTACGAGATCTACGAAGCCACCCTGCGCCTGGACAACGGTGCCGAGCTCGCGCTTCGAGGCGCCGAACTCCAGCGGGAGCTGCGTGCCTCCGGTTGCGCGGTCGGCCAGCGCATTGCGATCACGCCCATGGGCAAGGTTCCGGTGGTCTTGGCCAACGGCAGCCAAGGGCAGAAGAACCTGTACCGCGTCCAGAGCGTCGGCGCCGTGCCAGCCGTGAAGCAGGAGTCGGCCGCATGACTTTTCATAGCTCCGCGAAGGAAGTGGTGTGTGCCATTTCCTTCCCGCGAGAGCTTCGGTGCGAGAGCTTCGGTGCGCCGGGCGCCCGCGGCTAGCCAGTCTTCCACCCTTCTAACTGACCCTGGCGACTTGGCGACAGCGGCAGTCCGTGGTTTCCTTCAAGCGCAGGCTCCTGCAATCGGAGGAGAAGCGACTGCATGTTCATGCAGGTCCGGCTTTGGCCTGGGCCAAGCCTTTTGCCAACAATGCCATTCACCAGTTTGCTTAAGGGAGAGACCTATGGACCTTGTCGATGTTGCCGGGGAAGAGATGCGCCACCTGCAGGTGTGGAACCGCTCGGTGCGCCTGGAAAACCTCAACGCGCTGATGCGCCGCTGGCGACTGGCGCAGTCGGGTGCCCTGGACGGCATGCGCAGCACCGAGCGCCTGTTTCCCGGCCAGCGCAACCTGCTGGAACTGCTGGCGGTGTGCAGCCAGCAGGAGGTGCTCCACATCGCCGAGAGTGCGACGCCGCTTTTCGGGCTGCGCCTGCGCTGCACCGAGTACAAGCTCTCGGCAGGCGGCAGCAGCCCACAGGACCCGCTGGAAGCCGAGGGCCAGCAGGAATCCTTCATGGCTCTCACGGCCCGGCTGGATGCCGTGCGCACCAACCTCGAACAGGCGCGCATCGTCTTCGGCCTCACACGTGCCGAAGCTGCCTGGCTGTCGCGCTACTGCCCGCACGAACTGCACGCGCTCGCGTGCGATCCCGCCATGGTGCTTGCGCAGGCGGTGCACTGGGACTTCTTTGTCGCCTCCGTCACCCGCGGCCTCAGCCGCGAGCAGCGCACGGTGCTCAGCGCAGTCACCCGCAACGCGCCGGCGCTGGCGGCGGCCATTTGAGGAGCAAGCGATGGACCCGATCAAACCCGCTGCCGGCGGCGCCCTGGCCCTGAACCGCGCGCGCAATGCCTGCTTTGAGGATTCCAGCTGGGATGACCGCCTGGAAAAGCTGGTCAAGCACACGCAGCGCACCAGTCTCATCATGGAACTGACCGGCACCGATGCTAGCCAGGCCCGCATCAAGAGCTACGTGCGCCAGCACCTGCAGGCCTGCGGCATCGATCCCAACCTGCCGCGCGGCAATCCTCCAAGCTACGAGAGCAAGGCCTTCCTGCGCTGTGACGACGACCGCCTCGACGCCGCGTACCTCGTAGCCTTGCACTACGGCCCGCGCGGCCCGGGCGAGTTCAGCGAAGTCGAGCCCGACCTCGCGCAGGCACTGGACAAGCGCCTGGAAGTTTATGGCCGTTACTGCGCGGACCTCTATCCCCCCAAGGGACGGCGCGAGCGCGCGCCCCGCCTGAAGTTCGAGGACTACCTGGTGCTGGTCCAGGGCATCCAGGCCAAGGTGATCGCAATGCACACCTGCCGCGAGTGCAAGGGCAGCCATCCGTACTCCACGGTGCAGACGGTGACCCCCACCTGCCCGTTTTGCAACCGCATGAAGCTGGACATGGGGGACGCCCGGGCACAGCTGCAGCAGCGCATCCAGCAGCAGCGCGCAGCGCAGCGAGCCCTCAGCCAGCGGCAGCGCGCCTGAACGCGGGCAACAGCGGCTTGGAAGGTCGTTGCCGCAGCAGCCGGACTCGCGGCGCTTTTCACAATGGCGGCATGCTTGCACACTGGCTCTCGCGAACGGGTCATCAGGCTCGGCGGCCGTCCTGCGCCGCCCCCGATGCCGTGATGGACCCGAGCAGCGCCACGCTGCGTTACCCGCCGGCCGACCCGGGCCTGGTGCTGCGCCCGCCTGAAGAAATCCTCGCCGCCAACGCCGACTTGCTGCAGCGCCTGCGCCTGCATGCCGCGGTGGACGCGGACCAGTTCGAAGCACGCTTTCAGGCGCCGCTGCTGCGCCTCGCCGAGCACGTCAACGTCCTGCCCGCCACGGCCTCCAGCCTGTTCTGCGGAGAGATGGGTCTGTTCCGCGCCTGCACGGAAGCGTCGTTCTTCGCCTTCCAGGCCGCCGACGGCCGCATCTTCACCGCCGCGCAAGGCGTCGAGCGCCGCCACGCCCTGGAAGGCTGCTGGCGCCATCTCTGCTTCATCGCTGCGCTGCTGCACCCCCTTGGCCGGACCCTGGAACGCATCGTCGTCACGGCACCGGACGGTCAGGTGTGGAAACGCCACTTCGCGGGGCTGGCCGACTGGGCCGCGCAGCGACGCGTCGAGCGCGTCTTCATTGCCTGGGGCAGCCCGGACGGCCCGGAGGACTTCCGCGCCTCCAACGCAACGCTCGCCCTGCTGCCGATCGTGGTCGGGGCGGACAACCTGCAGCGCCTGGAGGACGCGCAGGCGGGGCTGGTGGCGGCCCTCTACCAGTTGGCCGTCGGTGATCCGGGTCGGGCACCCATTGCCCATCAGGTGGTGCGCAACTGCTGGGAGCGTATCCTGCAGCGGGAAGCCGCTCGCCGGCCGCAGGCGTTTGCGCGTGTCTCCCTCGGAACGCAGCTCGGTCCCTACCTGGCGGGGGCGCTGCGCACGCTGGTGGAGGAGCGCACCTGGCAACCTAACGCGTCGGTGCTCAAGGCCGATGCCACCGGCTTGTACTTGCAGTGGCCGCAGGCCGCAGCCGATCTGATCGCATTCGGCCGCGCGCGCGGCTACGCGGGCTGGCCGCAGGACGTCTTCACGCTGGCCGCGCTGCTGCAGGCCGCTGGTCTCGTGCAGGACAACGGGACCGAACTCGGCTTGGTTTCGCTGGTGGACGCAGAGGGCGAGATCATCCGAGCACTCCCGCTCGCCAACCCTGGCGGGATCATCGAGGACTTCGGAAATGCTGACCGTTCCCTGGAACCCGCAGCATTCATGCATGCGACACCCACGCCTGTCGCCGCCGAGATGCAGCCAATTACGGGTCGTGAGCTGCCTGTGGCAGCCGCAGCGGTTTCTTCGGATCTCTTTGGCCATCCACCTGCCACGCAAGCGAGCTTGGACGGCTTCGAACCGCCTGTCACTCCCGCGCGCCCCGTCAAACGCGCCGTGGTCCCCGCAGAACCGCTGCATGGCCACGTGCAGTCCACGCGAGCGCTGCAAGAGACGGCCCTTGCGCGGCCCGAGGACCTGGTACCTCCGGATCTTGCCGCCGCGATCGGCTCCGCCTCGCAGGTCCAGGCGCTCGGCCGGATCGTGAAGGCGTGGCGCGAGCGCAGCGAACACAGCACACTCATGCGCCGAGTGGACACGGGCGCGGCGATTGAGTTTGGCTTCCTGACCAAGCAGATTCCCGATGTGACCACCTGGGTCGACTGCATGGCGCGCGCGGGCCTGGTCCATGCGCCCGCCCGGACACCGGGCTTGCGCATCCAGAAGTTGGTGCTCGCGGATGGCCGGCCTGCTGCGTCGGCGGTGGTCCTGTCCAACTTTGCCTGCCGGCGCCTGGGGCTTTGATGGCCGAGCGCAATCGGTTCGAGCAGCTGCTGCGGCCCGCTTACGAGGGCCGCGCTGCGCTCGTGTGGGCTCTGGCATGCCTGTGGATGCTGGGGATCACCGCCATGTTCCGGGCGCCGCGCGCTTCGCTGCTCACCTGCGCTGCCGTGGCGCTCGGGATGGCACTGCTGCGGGCCCACACCGCCCGCCGGCTGCTGCGTTACAAGCTTTCGCTTACCGGCCAACCTGCTGCGACGCTGAGCGTCACCCGCATGCAGCACGCGATGGAGCAGCTCGGTCCGCAGCTGTGGCTGGGATGGGGCTACCGCTGGGAGCCGCGCCACACCCAGCGCGCCTACGAGATCATGAAACGCGATCTGAACGAGGTGTACCCGCCGCTTTGGTGGCTGCGCGTGGCAGGTCGGCGGCTCGATCCCCGGCAGGCCAAGGGACTGCCCTGGATCCACGGCCTGGACATGGGCGAGCGCGATGTGACGCTGCCCTTCGACGCGCTGAAAGGCCACTGCGCCATCATCGCCACCACTGGTGCCATCAAAACGCGCTTGGCCGCCCTCGTCATCTTCCAGCTCGCCACCCGCGGAGACTGCGTGATCGTGATCGACCCCAAGGGCGACAAGGACCTGCGCGAGACCTGCCGCCAGGCGGCCATCGCCTCCGGCGACCCCAAGCGGTTTCTCATGCTGCACCCCGCCTTTGCGTCCAGCTCGGTGCGGCTGGACCTGGTCAAGAACTGGGACCGGGTGTCGCAGGTCGCCTCACGGATCACCATGGTTCTGGACACCCAGGAGAGCGACACCTTCAAGGAGTTCTGCTGGATGGCGGTGCATCGCATCACGAACGCCATGAAGTACATCGGCCAACGCGTGTCCATTCACACCCTGAAGACGGCCATGGAATCTCGTACGACGGTGGAGCACCTCACGCAGCAGGCGCTGCACAAGTTCTTCCACGAGGAGTGCCCGCAGCTGGCCGGGACCCTGGAGCGGCAGGCCAATGCCATCGCCGCAACCGCCACGAGCCGGCCCCAGAGGAGCGGGATCGAGGTGGCAACGTCGGAACTCGCCGCCATGGTCAAGGTGTTCCAGGAGGACATCCCTGAGCACGCGGAGCAGGCCAGGCGCCAGGGCTTGCCGGTCAAACCCGAGGAGCTGCGCGGGCTGATCGCCATCCTGGAAGCCAACCGCGAGTGGTTCGGCAAGATGATCGTGTCGATCACGCCGATGCTGACCAAGCTCACGACCGACGATTTGCGGAGCCTGCTGTCGCCCGACTACGAGGATATCGACGATGCACGTCCGATCATGGACATGAGACGGATCGTGGCCGGCGGCCACATCCTCTACATCGGCACCGACACGCTGGCCGACCACTCGGTAGGGCGCGCGATCTCCACCATGGCGCTGGCCGACGCCTCCGCAGTCGCCGCCGAAATCTACAACCATGGCGTGCCCAGTGACAGCGGGCACGAGCCGCGCCGCGTGCATGTCGTCATCGACGAATGGGGCGATGCGGTTTGCGATCCTGTCATCCAGCAGGCCAACAAGGGTCGCGGCGCTGGCTTCTTCATCTGGGCGCTGGGCCAGACCTTCAGCGATTTGGTGGACCAGTTCGGAGGCAACACGGCGCGCGCAAAGCGCTTCATCGGCAACATGAACAACCTGATCGTGGGCGCGACGCACGACCCGGACACCATCGAGCTGGTGATGGACAAGCTGGGGGTGACCACGGTTCCGGTGCGCGGCCAGGCAGTGGGTGTCGGCTCCAAGACCGAGGACCTGGGGCTGGAGTTCTCCGCCAACGCCAGCACGTCAATGTCCGAGAAGGATCGGGAGCTGTTCCCGCGCTCCCTCTTGCCCAGCCTGCCCGATTTGCACTACATCGGTTTCTTCAACCGCGGCGAACTGGTCAAGGGGCGCATTCCCGTGCTCGTCGCCGACAGGGAGCGCTCGCCATGACAGACCGCACCGTGGTGCCCTTCCGGCTGAAGGCGCAATCCGCCGCCGAAGCCACGGTCACGCGGGGATCGGGAAGCCTGACGTGGTCAGTCGCGCAGCTGCCCACCGAACAACAATGTCGGACGTGGCTGGATCATGCGCTAGCCAACACACCCTACGAGAACACTGCGCGATCATTGTGGCGGCATCACCCGAACCTGCGAACCTCGACCGAGAAGCTGGCCAGCTACATCACGCCATTGTGGCCGGCGCCCGGGGGCGATCCCCTGCTGCAGCTAGCCGTCGAGCGTGCGGTGCGTCGCGCCCACACAGAGATCGAGCGCGGACAAGCTTTCGAAGGGCGCCTCGTGGGCGTGTACCTGTATGGATTGCTCGATGTCGTGGACGACGTCGCGCTGCTGCTGGTGCGCGGGCAGGACCATGGGGGCCAAATTCGCCGCTGGGAATACTTTTCGGAGCCACTCCTACTCTGGGCGCGGCGGCAGGGCATCGAAGAGGTCATCCTGGAGAGAGTCCCCGAGCAGCCTTCGGAAGCCGTTTTGTGCGGATTGCGAACGCACATGACGGCCTGCCTGACCAGCCCCTTGGATGCGGGCTATCTCGCGCGTCACGCGGCGCAGGGCTGACCGCGATGAAAAACGCGCAGCATGCACGCTTCTGGCTGCTGCTCGTTCCTTTGTGCTTTTTCCTCGGTCCGCTGGTGCGAAGCGGCGCAGCCATGGAGCGCTTCGTGCGCGAAGAG
>DATAGN010000025.1:0-4129 GCA_036263715.1 Ramlibacter sp. | reverse complement strand
GCCAACAAGCGCATCGGCAACATCCTGAAGAAAGCCGAGCGCGCGGACGCGCACGTGAGCGAGCCGCTGCTGAAGGAAGAGGCCGAGAAGGCGCTCTACGCCGTCACCCAGCAACTCGCGCCGCGCGCGCGCAGCCAGTTCGAAGCGGGTGACTACACGGGATCCTTGCAGACACTGGCCGGCCTGCGGGGTCCGGTGGATGCCTTCTTCGACGGCGTGATGGTGAACGCGGAAGAGGCTGACCTGCGCCTGAACCGGCTCGGCCTGCTGGCCACGCTGCACCAGGCGATGAACCGCGTCGCGGACCTGTCGCGCCTTGCGCAGTAAAGGGACTCCCGATGAAACTCGTCATCCTCGACCGCGACGGCACCATCAACGCCGACAGCGACGAGTTCATCAAGACGCCGGAGGAGTGGCAGCCGCTGCCCGGCGCGCTCGAGGCCATCGCCCGAATGAACCACGCCGGCTGGCACGTGGCCATTGCCAGCAATCAGTCGGGCCTGGGCCGCGGCCTGTTCGACGTGGCTTCGCTGAACGCCATCCACGCCAAGATGCACAAGATGCTGTCCGCCATCGGCGGGCGCATCGATGCCGTCTTTTATTGCCCCCATGCGCCGGACGAAGGCTGCCAGTGCCGAAAACCGTCGCCGGGCCTGTTCGAGCAGATCGGCGAGCGCTTCGGCGTCGACCTGCGTTCGGTGCCGGTGGTGGGCGACACGCCGCGCGACCTGCAGGCCGGCGTCGCGGTCGGCTGCCAACCCCACCTGGTGCTGACCGGCAAGGCGCAGGAGTTGCGCGGGCAACCCCTGCCCGACACGTTCCCCCCGCTGACGCGCACCCACCTGGACCTCTCCGCGTTCGCGGATTGGTTGGTGACACGCGCCCCGGTGCCGCGACCCGCGGCCTGAGCGATACTCCGCGCCCATGGTTTTCATCCGTTCGACGCTGCACGCCTTGTGGATGCTCCTGACCGTGGTCCCGTGGGGGATCTGGATGGTCACCGCCTCGATCTGGTCCAACGGCGAGCAGATGTACTGGAAGGCGGCGCGCTGGCTGGGTTGGCAGATCGATGCGCTGCGCATCCTGTGCAACGTGCAGGTGCGCGTCAGCGGCATGGAAAACCTGCCGCAGGGCAAGACCAGCCCGGGCATCCTGCTGGTGAAGCACCAGTCGACCATGGAAACCTTCCTGATGCCGACACTGATGCCGCATCCGCTGGCGTACGTCTTCAAGCGCGAGCTGATCTACATCCCCTTCTTCGGGTGGGCGATGGGCCGGATGGACATGATCCACATCGACCGCAGCCAACGCGCCCAGGCCTTCAACAAGGTGGTCGAACAGGGCAAGCGCCTGCTGGCGCAAGGCATCTGGGTGATCATGTTCCCCGAAGGCACGCGGATCCCGCGCGGCAAGCAGGGCACCTACAAGTCCGGCGGCACGCGACTGGCCATCGCCACCGGCGCCCCGGTGATCCCGATCGCCGTGAGCTCCGCGAAATGCTGGCCGCGCAAGTCCTTCCTCAAGCGCCCGGGCATCGTCGACGTCTCGATCGGCAAGCCGATCCCCAGCGAAGGCCGCAGCGCCGACGAGATGATGCGCGAGGTGGAGACCTGGATCGAAAGCGAGATGCGTCGCCTGGATCCCGAAGCCTACGCGGAAGAATCCACGAAGCAGCCGGTGCAGGTGTAATTCGCTTGGGAGCGGCGCGCGCCGCATTTAGAATCGCGCGCCTTGCAGTCACCCTTTCAGCTCCTCCTCGACCTGTTCGACGAGCCGAAAGCCAGGCCGGCGCCCCGCGCGCCGGCAGCTCCCCCATCCAGTCCCGAAGGCCCGATCGAGCGCCGCCGCGGCGAGCCGCTCGCCGGCCTCATCGCGCCGCAAGCGTTCCGCCACCCGGACGCCAACCGCGAAGCACGCCTCGGCGATGTTCTGGTCGCGTACGAATTCCGCCGCGCGCGCCGCAAGAACATCGGCTTCAGCGTCGGTCCCGAAGGCCTGGTGGTGAGCGCGCCGCGCTGGGTGCCGATGGGCGAGGTCGACGCCGCCGTGCGCACCAAGTCGCGGTGGATCATCGCCAAGCTGGAAGCCGCGCGCGCACGCCAGGAGCGGCTGGAAGCCGCCCGCATCGAGTGGAAGGACGGCGCCACTTTCCCGTACCTGGGCGAGCAGGTGATCGTGGTGCTGGATCCGCGGCATGACTTCCGCGAGGCAGGTGCGGTGCTGAACACCGCCGGCGAGGCGCTGCCCGGCATGCCCAGCATGACGCTGCACGTCGGCCTCTCGCAGAACGCGCAGCCGGCGCAGGTGCGGGATGCCGTGCAGGCCTGGTTGATGCGGCAGGCCAAGGCCCTGTTCACCGAACGCCTGAACCACTATGCGCCGCAGCTCGGGGTGCAGTGGCGCAAGCTCTCGCTGTCCAGCGCGGGAACGCTCTGGGGCACGGCGCACGCCGACGGCTCGATCCGCCTGAACTGGCGCCTGGTGCACTTCCGGATGGCCGTGATCGACTACGTCGTGGCGCACGAATTGAGCCACCTGCGCGTGATGGACCACAGCCCGAGGTTCTGGGAAACCGTGCGCACCGTGGTGCCGAACTACACCGAGCTGCGGGGGCAGCTGAAGGACGAGGCGCTGCCGGCCTGGTGAGCCGCGGTGGAGCGCGGGCTGCGCCGCTCACCCCACCCAACGAGAAGCGGGACGTCCCCGTAGGGTCGCGGTGAGCCCGCAGGCGAACCCCACCGATCAAGCCGGCGAAAAGCGCCACACCCCCTCGGCATCCTTGCGTCGCCGCAACTTCCCCGCATGCCACAGGGCATGCAAGTGCGCCACCGATTCGCCCATGGCGAAGGTGGTCTGGTGCAGGTCCAGCGGACGCTTGAACAATACGGGCAGGATGTCGGCGGCCGAAACGGCGCGTTCGCGGCTGGCCGCCATCACTTCTTCCAGGCGATCGCGATGGTGCTCGTGCAGCTGGCGGATCCGCGCATGCAGGCCGCGGAAGGGCTTGCCGTGCGAAGGGAGCACCAGGGTGTCCTGCGGCAGGCCCCCGAACTTGTCGATCGAATCGAGGAACAGCTTCAGCGAGTTCGCCTCGGGCTCCATCTCGTACACGCTCACGTTGGTGGAGATCCGCGGCAGCATCATGTCGCCGCTCACGAGGACGTGCAGTTCATCGCAAAAAAGCGCGATGTGTTCCGGCGCATGGCCGAAGCCGCTGATGCAGCGCCAGCCGTGGCCACCGACGGCGATCACGTCGCCGTCCTGCATGCGCCGGTAGCGCGGAGGCAAGGCGGGCACGAGGCTCGGGTAATAGTTGGCCCGCCCGCGGATCTTCTCCACCGTCTCGGGCGCGTTCAGCCCGTGCGATGCGAAGAAGCCGGCGGCGCCTTCGCCGCCGAAGGCGGTCGTGCTCTGCGACGCAAGACGCGCCGCGTTGTAGTCGGTGGCGCTGATCCAAAGCCGGCACTCGTGCTCCGGCGTGCTCCAGCGCTCGCACAGCCAGTTCGCCAGGCCCAGGTGGTCGGGATGCATGTGCGTGACGATCACGCGCAGGATGGGAAGTCCCTGCAGCTGGCTGTCGAACACCTGCTGCCACTGGGCCTTCGCCTCGTCCCGCGCGATGCAGCAGTCCACGACGGTCCAGCCCTCACGGCCGTCCAGCCGGTCCCGCAGCAGCCACAGGTTGATGTGGTCCAGCGCGAAGGGCAGCGCCATGCGGATCCAGCGGACGCCGGGCGCGAGCTCGATGGTCGAGCCGCCCGCCGGCAGCGTGTCGCCCAGCGGGTATTGCAGTTCTCGTTCCAGGGGATTCATGGGCCCGCCGATTGACGTTGACGTAAACGTCAGATGTAATCGGCCATTGTATGGCTGCAGCGCAATCCTCCACCACCTACACCATCAGCGACCTGGCGCGCGAATTCGACCTGACCACGCGCGCCATCCGCTTCTACGAGGACATGGGGCTGCTGCAGCCCGAGCGGTCCGGGCCGGGCGGTCGCAACCGCATCTACAGTTCCCGCGACCGCACGCGGCTGAAGCTCACGCTGCGCGCCAAGCGGCTGGGGCTCTCGCTGACGGAAGCCAAGGACATCATCGAGATGTACGACAGCCCGCGCGACACCGGCCCGCA
>DATAGN010000024.1:0-4765 GCA_036263715.1 Ramlibacter sp. | reverse complement strand
CGTCCACGCGGTCGAGGACGCCGCCATGCCCGGGCAGCAACTGGCTGGAGTCCTTCATGCCGGCGGCGCGCTTGACCAGCGACTCGGTGAGGTCACCCACCACGCTCATGGCGGCCAGGAAGATCACGGCGAGCAGCGCCGGCACCCAGCCGAAGGAGGCGACCAGGCGCGAATAGAAGCTGGCCACCTGCGCCCGCGTCGAGGCGTCGGCCAGCGTCCAGGCGATGGCGAGCACCACCACGCCGGCCATGCCGCCCCACACGCCTTCCCAGCTTTTCTTCGGGGAGATGGTCGCCGCCAGCTTGCGCTGCGTCACCTTGCCGCCGAAGGCGCGGCCGGC
Organism: Ramlibacter sp.; assembly: GCA_036263715.1. GTDB lineage: Bacteria > Pseudomonadota > Gammaproteobacteria > Burkholderiales > Burkholderiaceae_C > Ramlibacter. The sequence goes on along the minus strand of DATAGN010000024.1, from coordinate 4,425 downwards.
GAAGTAGGCGAAGATGTCCGCCACCCACACCAGCACCAGGATCGACAGCAGGAAGTTCACGCCGATGACGCGGGCCTGCGCCATGGCGAGCCACGCGAGCACCAGGGCCAGCACGCCGACCACCACGCGCACCGCACGCGGGATCTTCGGCCAGCCGTCGACGCCGGCCTTCATGAGCGCGAAGCCCACCAGCACCCACAGGACGCCGACGATCGACCACAGCACGGTGGAGGGCGTTTGCGTGAAGCCGGAAGCCCAGGCCGCGGCGCACAGGACGAGCGTGACGATCCCCAGGACCACGCTGGTGCCCTGCCCCAGCGCATTCAGGCGGCCCCATTCCCAGCCGCCGGCGGCGATGAGCAGCAGGGTGATGGCGAGAAAGGGTTCCGGCGTGGTCCAGAACAGCGCCGGCAGCAGGATGGCCAGCAGGACGACGGCGGTGATGACGCGCTGCTTCAGCATCGCGCGCGCGGCCTCAAGCGGCCTTCCGGGTCGCGCGCGTGGGCGCCTTCAGTTGCTCGGAGGTGCGGCCGAAGCGGCGTTCGCGCTGTCCGTAATCGGCGATGGCCTCGTCGATGGCGGCGGCGTCGAACTCGGGCCAGAGCTTGTCGCTGAAATAGAGCTCGCTGTAGGCGGCCTGCCAGAGCAGGAAGTTGGAGATGCGCTGCTCGCCGCCGGTGCGAATGAGCAGGTCCGGGTCACACACGTGGGCCAGCGCCATCGCGCGGTCCATGCTTTCCTCGGTGATCGCCTCGCCGCGGGCGGCGAGCTTGGCGGCCGCCTGGGCGATGTCCCAGCGGCCACCGTAGTTGAAGCAGATGTTGAAGACCAGCCGCTTGTTGCCGGCCGTCACCGCCTCGGCCTGCGCCAGGCCGTTGCGCACCTTGTCGGAGAGCTGCGAGCGGTCGCCGATGAAGTGGATGCGCACGCCCTCGGCGTGCAGCTGCGGCACCTCGCGCGAGAGCGCCACGGCCAGCAGCTCCATGAGCCCGGACACTTCCTCGGCCGGCCGGTTCCAGTTCTCCGAGGAGAACGCGAACACGGTCAGCACCTTCACCCCGATGTCGCCGCAGTGCCGCACGCAGGTGCGCAGGGCGTCCACGCCCTTCTTGTGGCCGGCCACGCGGGGCAGGAAGCGCCTGGTCGCCCAGCGGCCGTTGCCGTCCATAACGATGGCGATGTGATGCGGGATGGCGCGCTTGTCGCTCATGGGGTCATGGAGGTCTTCAGACCTCCATGATCTCCTTTTCCTTCGCCGCAACCAGCTGGTCGATCTCGGCGATGTGCTTGTCCGTGACCTTCTGCACGTCGGCTTCGGCGCGCTTCTGGTCGTCCTCGGTCGCGGTCTTGTCCTTGACCAGCTTCTTCACGTGCTCGTTGGCGTCGCGGCGCAGGTTGCGGATGGCGACCTTCGCGTTCTCGGCCTCGTGGCGCACCAGCTTGGTCATGTCCCGGCGGCGCTCTTCCGACATCGGCGGCATCGGCACGCGCAGCAGGTCGCCCATGGACGCGGGGTTGAGGCCCAGGTCGCTTTCGCGGATGGCCTTCTCGATCTTGGCGCCCATGCCCTTCTCGAAGGGCTGCACCGAGATCGTGCGGGCGTCCAGCAGGTTGACGCTGGCCACCTGGCTGATCGGCATCATGCTGCCGTAGTACTCGACCTGCACCGTGTCGAGGATCGCGGGGTTGGCGCGACCCGTGCGGATCTTGGTCAGCGTGTTCTTGAACGCCGCGATGGACTGGTCCATCTTGGACTGGGTGGTCTGCTTGATTTCAGCGATGGTTGCCATGCTCTTTTCCTCTCCTCAGGCGTACACCAGGGTGCCCTCGTCCTCGCCGAGCACCACGCGCTTGAGCGCGCCGTGCTTGAAGATCGAGAACACCTTGATCGGCAGGTTCTGGTCGCGGCACAGGGCGAACGCCGTGGCATCCATGATGCCCAGGTTCTGCTTCATGGCCTCGTCGAAGCTGATGCGCGAATAGCGTTTCGCCGTCGGGTCCTTGTTCGGGTCGGCGGAATACACGCCGTCCACCTTGGTGGCCTTGAGCACCATCTCGGCGCCGATCTCGGCGCCGCGCAGGGCGGCGGCCGTGTCGGTGGTGAAGAAGGGGTTGCCGGTGCCCGCGGCGAAGATGACGACCTTGCCTTCTTCCAGGTACTGCAGCGCCTTGGGGCGCACGTACGGCTCGACCACCTGTTCGATGGCGATGGCGGACATCACGCGCGGGACCAGGCCCTGCTTCTGCATCGCGTCCGACAGTGCCAGGGCGTTCATCACCGTGGCGAGCATGCCCATGTAGTCGGCGGTCGCGCGGTCCATGCCCACCGAGCCGGTGGACACGCCGCGGAAGATGTTGCCGCCGCCGATGACGACGGCCACCTGCACGCCGAGGTTCACGACCTCCGCCACTTCTTCCACCATCCGCACGATGGTCGCGCGGTTGATGCCGAACTGGTCGTCCCCCATCAGGGCCTCGCCCGACAGCTTGAGCAGGATGCGCTTGTGGGCTGGCTGGGCGGGCATGCAGTTCTTCTCCGTTCTTGATGACAAATGACGAATGACTTCGCGGCTGCGCCGCTTCAATGACGAAATGACGCGGGCCTGGCCTCGGGCGTCATTTTGTCATCGACGCGCAGCGAGGTCATGCGGCGCAGCCGCGTCATCCGTCATTCTTACGCAGCTTGCTTGGCCGCGGCGACCTGGGCAGCGACCTCGGCAGCGAAGTCGTCGGCGCGCTTCTCGATGCCCTCGCCCACGACGTACAGCGTGAACGCCTTGATCGTCGTGTTGGCGGCCTTGAGCATCTGTTCGACCGTCTGCTTGTCGTTCTTCACGAACGGCTGGTTCAGCAGCGACACTTCCTTCAGGTACTTCTGCACGGAGCCTTCGATCATCTTGGCGGCGATGTCGGCCGGCTTGCCCGACTCGGCCGCCTTGGCGGTGGCGACGGAACGCTCCTTCTCGATCAGCTCGGCGGGCACGTCGGCGGACGACAGCGACACCGGCTTCATGGCGGCCACGTGCATGGCGACGTCCTTGGCGGCGACGTCGTCACCCTCGTACTCGACGACCACGCCGATGCGGGTGCCGTGCAGGTAGCTCACGAGCTTGTTGCTGCCTTCGAAGCGCTTGAAGCGGCGAAAGCTCATGTTCTCGCCGATCTTGCCGATGAGGCCCTTGCGCACTTCTTCCAGGGTGGGGCCGAAGCCGTCCTGGCTGTAGGGCAGCGCCCCCAGGGCGGCCACGTCGGCGGGCTTGTTCCTGGCGATCAGTTCGGCAGCGGCGCGCGCCATCTGCAGGAAGCTGTCGTTCTTGGTGACGAAGTCGGTCTCGCAGTTGACCTCCAGCAGCGCGCCGGTGGTACCCGCGATGGAAGCGGCGACCACGCCTTCGGCGGTGACGCGCGAGCCGGCCTTGGCGGCCTTGCTGCCCAGCTTGACGCGCAGCAGCTCCTCGGCCTTCTCCATGTTGCCTTCGGCCTCGGTCAGGGCCTTCTTGCATTCCATCATGGGGGCGTCGGTCTTGGCGCGCAGTTCGGCGACCATGCTTGCGGTGATTGCAGCCATCTTGTCCTCTATCGGTGTCGAATGTTCAGGTGAGTCTGGTTGTGCAAAGGGGGCCCGAAAGCCCCCCTTGCATCGCGGCCGGGGCCGGATTTACGCGGAGGCGCCTTCCTGCACTTCCACGAACTCGTCGCTGCTGCCCTCGGCGGCCATCGCGCGCTGCACGTCACCGGCCGGGTTGCTCTTGCCTTCCAGGATCGCATCGGCCATCGCGCGGACGTACAGGGTCACGGCCTTGGCGGAGTCGTCGTTGCCGGGGATCACGTAGTCGATGCCCTCGGGCGAGTGGTTGGAGTCCACCACCGCGATGATCGGGATGCCCAGCTTCTGCGCTTCGGCCACGGCGATCTTGTGGTAGCCGACGTCGACGATGAACAGCGCGTCGGGCAGCGTGTTCATGTCCTGGATGCCGCCGATGTCCTTTTCCAGCTTGTCCAGCTCGCGCTGGAACATCAGCTGTTCCTTCTTGGACATGGCTTCCAGGCCGCCTTCCTGCTGCGCCTTCATGTCCTTCAGGCGCTTGAGCGACGTCTTGACCGTCTTGAAGTTGGTCAGCATGCCGCCCAGCCAGCGCTGGTTCACGAAGGGCATGCCGGCGCGCTGCGCCTCGGAGGCGACCAGGTCACGGGCCTGGCGCTTGGTGCCGACCATCAGGATGGTGCCGCGGTTGGCGGCCAGCTGGCGGGCGAACTTGGTGGCTTCCTCGAAGAGCGGCAGCGTCTTTTCGAGGTTGATGATGTGGATCTTGTTGCGATGGCCGAAGATGAACGGGGCCATCTTGGGGTTCCAGAAGCGCGTCTGGTGTCCGAAATGGACACCGGCTTCCAGCATTTCACGCATGGATACGGTCATGGGAGCTC
>DATAGN010000023.1:0-6819 GCA_036263715.1 Ramlibacter sp. | reverse complement strand
CTCGCGGTTCTCCGCCTTCATCAGCGACATGCAGAACTGGTTGAGCCAGTAGCCTTTGCGGCTCTGCGCCGCGTCGAAGATGGTGGTGCCGGGGACGCCGGTATAGGGTTTGTCGAGTGGCATGTCAGCCTCCCTTGCTTTCTTCGGGCCAATAGAGTCGGTTGGGGTTGTCGACCAGCAGCTTCTGCTGGAGCTCCCTGGTCGGTGCGATGTGCGGGATGAAGTCCACCAGCAGGCCGTCGTCGGGCATGTGGTTCTTCAGGTTCGGGTGCGGCCAGTCGGTTCCCCACAGCACGCGGTCGGGGAAGGTCTCGACCACCTTGCGCGCAAAAGGCACGACGTCGCGGTACGCGTTGCGCTCGCCGTCCAGCGCGGGCGGGCCGTCGTTCGACAGGCGCTCGGGGCAGGTCACCTTGCTCCACACGTTCGGGTGCTCGCGCATGAACTTCAGGAACAGCGCGAACTCGGGCCCGTCGATCAGCTTGCTCACGTCGGGGCGGCCCATGTGGTCCACCACCACGGTGGTGGGCAGCGCGGTGAAGAAGTCCCAAAGCTCCGGCAGGTCGACCGCCTCGAAGTAGATCACCACGTGCCAGCCCAGCGGCTTGATGCGGCTGGCGATCTCCAGCAGTTCGTCCTTGGGCGTGAAGTCCACCAGGCGCTTGACGAAGTTGAAGCGCACGCCGCGCACGCCGGCGGCATGCAGGGACTGCAACTCCGCGTCGCTCACGCTGCGCCTCACGGTCGCCACGCCCTTGGCCTTGCCGTTGGAGCGCTGCAGCGCATCGACCAGGGCGCGGTTGTCGGCGCCGTGGCAGGTGGCCTGCACGATCACGTTCTTGCTGAAGCCGAGGTGGTCGCGCAGCGCGAACAGCTGCTGCCAGCTCGCGTCGCAGGGCGTGTACTTGCGCTCGGGCGCATACGGGAACTGCTCGCCGGGGCCGAAGACGTGGCAGTGCGCGTCGACAGCGTTGGGCGGCAGCTGGAACTGCGGCCTGGCGGGACCGGTGTACCAGTCCAGCCAGCCGGCGGTCTTGTCGAAGCCGCCGGTGGTGGGTTTGCTCGAAGGTGAGGACATGGGCAACTCAGTCGGGTTTGATGTTCGCTTCGCGCACGAGTTTCGCGTAACGCACGCGCTCGGAGCGCACCAGCGCGGCAAATTGCTCGGTCGAGCCGGGCAGCACTTCGCCGCCCGCCGCGGCGAGGCGCTCGCGCACCTCGGTGGTCTGCAGCGCCTTCTGCACTTCGGCATGCAGGCGGGTGAGGATGGGTCGCGGGGTGGCCGCCGGTGCGATGAAGCCGTACCACACCGACGCTTCGAAGCCGGAAAAGCCGGACTCCGCGATGGTGGGCACGTCCGGGAAGATGGAGGCGCGGTTGGGCGTCAGCACCGCCAGCACGCGCAGCTTGCCGGCGCGCGCATGCGGCAGCACCTCCAGCGCGTTCACCACCACCAGCGGCACCTGGCCGCCGATCACGTCGGTCAGCGCCTGCGAGCCGCCGCGATAGGGAATGTGCTGCAGGTCGATGCCGGCGGCCCGCGCGAAGAACTCCACGGCCATGTGCGGCGTGGAGCCGTTGCCGGGCGTGCCGTAGCCGATGGTGTTCGGCTTCGCCTTCGCGGCCTCGATCAGGGACCTGATGCTGGTGTACGGGGTGTTGATGCCCGTGGCGATGACGATCGGCACGCGCCCGACCAGCGAGACCGGCGCCACGTCCTTCTCGGGGTCGAAGGGCGCCGGCTGGAACAGCGCCGGATTGGCGGCGATCGAGTTGGCCGTGAGCATGAGCGTGTAGCCGTCCGGCGCCGCCTCGATCAGCGACTTCATCGCGATGTTGGTGCCGGCGCCGGGCTTGTTCTCGATGATGATCGGCTGGCCCAGCGGTCCGGTCATGGCCTGTGCCAGGGTGCGGGCCACCAGGTCCACCGCGCCGCCTGGCGTGAAGCCGACGATCACCTTGATGGGACGCGACGGGTAAGCCTGCGCCCAGGCCGAAGCCGCGGGCAGCAACGCGGCGCCGGCCGCCAGTACGCCGATGCGGCCGAGTGCATGTCTCCTGGAATGGGTCACCTTGGCTCCTCGAGAATTTCAGTCGCGGGCGGCGCCGCGCACGCCGGCGCGCTCGATCATCTTCTGCAGTTCGCCGGAACTGCGCATCTTCTCCGCAAACCCCTGCAGCCAGGGCCGCGCGGCCTCCCGGCCCTTGGGCACGGCGATGGCAAGGTTCTCGACGCCCCAGCGTCCGTCCAGCACGCGCGCTCCCGGCACCTTCGCGGACAGTTCGAACAGCAGGCTCTTGTTGGTCGCGAACGCGTCGAGGCCATGCTCGCGCAGTTGCTGCGCGGCGGCGTCCGTCGAAGGCGCTGGTACCACGGTCGCAGCCTTCAGCAGCCGCGGCAGCTCCGTTTGCGAGGTGCTGCCTTGCGAGACGCCGATCTTCACGCCGGGCCGGTCGACTTCATCGAAGCTGCCGATCCGGGAATCTGCGGGGACCAGGTAGCCGAGCTCCAGCCGCAACAGGGGCACGGTGAAGTCGACGTCGCGCGCACGTGCGTCGCTGGCATTGGTGAAAGTGAAGTCCGCCTCCCCGGCCTTGAGCGCATCGGTCAGCCGCTGGCCGCCGCCCGGCAACTCCACCAGGCGCACGGGCACGCCGAGCTCGCGCGCGAGTTCGCGTCCGAGTTCATAGGCAATCCCGACGGGCTCGGCAGCGCCGGCTTTGCGGACCATGCTGGTCGGACCGCCCGCGTACACCGCGACGCGCAGTTCGCCCGTGGGAGCCAGCGTCGCGTTCATGGCGCTTCAGTCGATGTAGCGCAGGCCGGCTTTTTCCAGCGGCTCGCGCATCTTGTACATGTCCAGCCCGAGCACGCCGGACGCCAGCTTGGCGCGCTTTTCGCCCTCGTTGGCTTCGCGTGCGGCGGCGGCGTCGAGCACCTTCTTCGCCATGCCGGCCGGCACGCAGACCACGCCATCGTCGTCGGCCACGATCACGTCACCCGGATGCACCAGGGCACCGGCGCAGACCACGGGGATGTTCACCGAACCGAGCGTCGCCTTCACCGTGCCTTTGGAGCTGATGGCGCGGCTCCACACCGGGAAGCCCATTTCGGTCAGCGTCTTCACGTCCCGGCAGCCGGCATCGATCACCAGCGCGCGGGCGCCGCGCGCCTTGAACGAGGTGGCGATCAGGTCGCCGAAGAAGCCGTCGGTGTTGTCCGTGGTGCAACCGGCCACGACGATGTCGCCCGGCTTCACCTGTTCGGCGACCACGTGCAGCATCCAGTTGTCGCCGGGCTGCAGCAGCACGGTGACCGCCGTGCCGGACACCTGCGCGCCCGGGTAGATGGGGCGCATGTAGGGCTTCATCAGGCCCACGCGGCCCATCGCCTCGTGCACCGTGGACGCGCCGTATTGCGCGAGCGCATCGGCCACTTCGCGGTCGGCCCTGTTGATGTTGCGGTAGACGACGCCTAGTTCATACATGGGTTGGTTCTCCTGAGGCCTGTGAACGCAGAGGACGCAAAGGTTACGCAGAGTGCGCAGAGGAACATCCAATAGATGGTCTTCTCTGCGTCCTCTGCGTAACCTCTGCGCACTCTGCGTTCACCGACTATTCCTTAGCGACCTTGTTTCTTCAGCACCGCATCGAGCCGCGGGAACACGCGCCGCGTGTTCGCCTCGAAGATCTGGTGCTTTTCCTCGGGCGACAGGATCTTCGACGCGTCGATGTACTTCTTGGTGTCGTCGTAGTAGTTGCCCGTGGTCGGGTCGATGCCGCGCACGGCGCCGATCATCTCGGAGGCGAACAGCACGTTCTTCACCGGGATCACGGTGTTCAGCAGGTCGATGCCCGGCTGGTGGTACACGCAGGTGTCGAAGAACACGTTGTTCATCACGTGCGTGTCCAGCACCGGTCGCTTCATCTCCTGCGCCAGGCCGCGGAAGCGGCCCCAGTGGTAGGGCACCGCGCCGCCGCCATGCGGGATCAGGAAGCGCAGCGTCGGGAAGTCCTTGAACAGGTCGCCCTGGATCAGCTGCATGAAGGCGGTGGTGTCCGCGTTCAGGTAGTGCGCGCCGGTGGTGTGGAAGGCCGGGTTGCAGCTGGTGCTGACGTGGATCATCGCCGGGATGTCGTACTCCACCATCTTCTCGTAGATGGGGTACCACCACTTGTCCGTCAGCGGCGGCTCCTTCCAGTGGCCACCCGAGGGATCGGGGTTCAGGTTGATGCCGACGCATCCGTACTGCTCCACGCACTTCACCAGTTCGGGAATGCAGGTCTTCGGATCGACGCCCGGCGACTGCGGCAGCATGGCGACGGGCACGAAGTGCTCGGGAAAGAGCTTGCTCACGCGGAAGCACAGCTCGTTGCAGATGGCGGCCCAGGTGCTGGAGACCTGGAAGTCGCCGATGTGGTGCGCCATGAAGCTCGCGCGCGGCGAGAACAGCGTCAGGTCGTTGCCGCGCTCCTTCATCAGGCGCAGCTGGTTGTTGACGATGCTCTCGCGGACGTCGTCGTCGCTGATCTTCAGGTCCGCCACCTTCGGCATCTTCGACGGATCCTGGATGCCGGCGATCTGCTGGTTGCGCCAGTCCTCCAGTTGCTTGGGGGCGGTCGTGTAGTGACCGTGGCAGTCGATGATCAGGCTCATTCTTGTTCCTCGGGAAAAAGCCGCGCGGCGCACGGCGACGACATCAGGAAGCGACCGGCTCCATGCCCTGGCGCCGCTTCGCTGCGGCCGCCTCGGGCGAGGCCAGGAAAGCCAGCAGCTCGCGCGCGAGCTGCGGCTGCGCCGCGGCCTTGCACACCGCGCCGCTGAAGGTGGTGACGATCTGCACGTCCGGCGGCATCGGCAGCACGTCGATGCCTTGCAGGTGGATCAGCTCGCTCAGTTGCTGGAAGCCCAGCGCGACCTCGCCACGCGCGACCAGCGAGCCCACGGGAATGCCGGGAGGCGCCTGCACCAGGCGGCCCTGCAGGTCCTGCGCGATGCCCCAGTCCTGGAAGATCTTCACGAGCGCCACGCCACTCGGGCCGGTGGAATAGCCCACGGTCGGCGCTTCGAGCACGGCGCGGCGCAGCGCGTCCTTGCTGCTCACGTCCGGACGGCGCGTGCCGCTCCTGACGGCGATGGCGACACCGGAATCGACGATGTCCACGCGCGTGCCCGGTACGGCGCTGCCGCCGGCCAGGAGCTTGTCCAGCGCGTCGGAGGCGAGGATCACGAAGTCGAACGCCTCACCCGCCGCGACACGCTTGGCCGCATCGACCCCGCCCACCGACTCCAGCGAGACCTTGTGGCCCGCGCTGCGCTCCCAGGCGCCCGTGAGCTCCGCCAGCACCTGCCGGGTGGCCATGGACGAGATTCCCTGCAGGGTGGCGGTCATGGGCGCGATTGTGGGCGTGCCGGCCGCCGGCATGTAGGCATGGCAACGACTAGCAGCTATAGCGCTTCGGCATAATTCCGGTGGAGCTATGCACGTGTGCGCAAAGCGCACTCCTTATCCACCATGGACCTCAAGCAGCTGGAGTATTTCGTCCGCGTCGCCGAGCTCGGCAGCTTCACGCGCGCCGCGATCGAACTCGACGTGGCCCAGCCGGCGCTGAGCCGGCAGGTGCGGCTGCTGGAAGTCGAGCTGCGCCAGAACCTGCTGGTGCGCAACGGCCGCGGCGCCGTGCCGACCGAGGCCGGCAAGCTGCTGCTGGAGCACGGCCGCGGCATCCTGCACCAGGTCGAGCGGGCGCGGGAAGACCTCGGGCGGCTCCGCGGAGGCTTGTCCGGCCGGGTGGCCGTCGGCCTGCCGACCTCGGTGGCGCGGGTGCTGACCGTGCCCTTGACGCGGGCCTTTCGCGAGGAGTTGCCGGAGGCGCGGCTGTCCATCAGCGAGGGCTTGTCCAGTGCCCTGCAGGAAGGGCTGGTCAGCGGCCGGCTCGACATCGTGGTCCTGTACAACGCCCAGCCTTCGCGGGAGCTGGACATCGCGCCGCTGCTGGAGGAGGAACTGGTGCTGGTGCGGCGCCGGCCGCCGGGCCTGCACGAGGATCCTCCGCCGGGCGCGGTGGACCTGCGCGAGGTGGCGCAGCTGCCGCTGGTGATCCCCACCCGGCCCAACGCGATCCGCATGCACGTGGAGTCCGAGATGGCGGACGTGGGCTGCCGGCCGAACGTGGTGCTGGAGATCGACGGCGTTTCGGCGATCCTGGACCTGGTGCTCGATGGCTCGGGCTGTGCGATCCTGTCGCGCAATGCCCTGCTGAATTCGCCGCGGCCGTCGGCCTACACCGCGCAGCCGATCGGCACCCCGCCGCTGAAGATCCGGCTGTCGCTGGCGACGAGCCTGCAGCGACCGGCCACGCCGGTGCAGAAGGCGACGCTGGAGTTGATTCGTTCGAAGGCGCCGGCGGTGGTGGCGCGGGCGCTCTAGTTGGAAGGTTCGTAGCGATGCGTATTCGTTTCCTGGGCATTGCCCTCGCCGGCTCCCTGCTGGCGCTGTCGGCCGCGGCTGCCGACCTGAAGGTGCTGAGTGCCGGGGCGTTCAAGCCGGTGCTGGTCGCGTTGCAGCCGGTGTTCGAGCAGCAGACCGGGCATCGGCTCGTGGTCGAGAACGACACGGCAGGGGCGCTGCAAAAGCGCGTCGTCGCTGGGGAAGCCTTCGACGTCGTGTTCTCCAGTCCCGCGTCGCTGCAGGCGATGGCGCAGGCAGGCCGGCTCGCGAACGAGCCGGCGCTGCCGCTGGCGCGCGTGGCGATCGGGGTCGCAGTGCGCAAAGGCGCGGCGCTGCCGGACATCTCCTCGGTCGATGCATTCCGCAA
>DATAGN010000022.1:0-2848 GCA_036263715.1 Ramlibacter sp. | reverse complement strand
CGAACGGATCGCCGCCAGCAGCTGGTCGTGGGTGACCTTCTCGTCCACGATCACCGCGATGTCGCGCTCGGCCGGCTGGAAGCGCGGCACCGGCTCGAAAGCCGGGACCTGGCGCGCCGTGACCGCATCGAGGTCCAGTTCGAACAGCAGCGGCGTGTGCGGCAGGTCCCACTGCTGGCGCCAGCGCGGATGGAGCTCGCCCACCAACCCCACTTCCTTGCCGCCGACGCGGACGGATGCGCAGCGGCCCGGATGCATGGCGGGATGCGCCGCCGGCGCGAAGTCGGCCTGCAGCGGCGACAGCAGCGCCTGCACGTCCCCCTTCATGTCGTAGAAGTCGCCCTGCGCCGGCTTGCGCGCCCACTGCAGGCCGTCGGGCGAACCGTAGGCGAGGCCCGCCACCTTCATCGGCTGGCGCACGCCATGCACGGTGGTGTCGGTGGTCTGCACGCTGTCGTCGCGCACGAACACGCGACCGAGTTCGAACACGCGCACGCGTTCGGCCTTGCGGTCGAGGTTGTGCTTCAGCACCTGCAGCAGCGATCCCACCAATGACGAGCGCATCACGCTCATCTGGCTGGCGATCGGGTTGAGCAACTGGATCGGGTTCGCGTTCCCGGCGAGATCCTTCTCCCAGTGCGCCTCGACGAAGCTGAAGTTGATCGTCTCCTGGTAGCCCAGCGCGGCCAGCAGCCGGCGCACGGCGAAGCGGCTGCGGCGGTTCTCCGGCGGCAGCTTGGCCGTGATCGGCGCCAGCGGCGGGGTGGTCGGCAGGTTCTGATAGCCGATCACGCGCACCACTTCCTCCACCAGGTCCTCTTCGATCGTGATGTCGAAGCGGTACGGCGGCGGCGTGACGGTGATCACGCCGTTGTCCGCCTGCGCCGGCAGGCCCAGGCGGCGGAAAGCGTCGAGGCACTGCGCCTCGCTCACGGGCATGCCGATCACCTTGGCGGCACGCGCCACGCGCAGCTGCACGGGCTTGCGCTGGGGCATCTTCACGACCTGGTCGTCCATCGGGCCCGCTTCGCCGCCGCAGATGTCCAGGACCAGGCGGGTGACGTGCTCGATGTGTTCGACCGTGAGGCTCGGGTCCACCCCGCGCTCGAAACGGTGGCCGGCGTCGGTGGAGAAGTTGTAGCGGCGGGAACGCCCCTGCACCGCTTCGGGCCACCAGAAGGCCGCCTCGACGTACACGTTCTTTGTCGTGTCCGACACGGCGGTGGCGTCGCCGCCCATGATGCCGGCGAGCGACTCCACCTGCTGGTCGTCCGCGATCACGCCGACCTGGCCGTCCACCTCGATCGTGTTGCCGTTCAGCAGCTTCAGCTGCTCGCCCTGGCGGCCCCAGCGCACGTCCAGCGCGCCATGGATCTTGTCGTAGTCGAAAATGTGCGAGGGCCGGCCGAACTCGAACATGACGTAGTTGGAGATGTCCACCAGCGCGGTCACGCTGCGCTGGCCGCAGCCGGCCAGGCGCTCCACCATCCACTGCGGCGTCTTCGCCTGGGTGTCCACGTTGCGGATGATCCGGCCGGAAAAACGTCCGCACAGGTCGGGCGCACTCACCTTCACCCGCAGCTTCGCGTCGTGCTTCGGTTGCACCGGCTCGAACTTCGGCTCGACCAGTGGCGCGCCGGTGAGCGCCGAGAGCTCGCGCGCCACGCCGTACACCGACAGCGCATGCGCCAGGTTCGGCGTGAGCTTGAGCGTGAAGACGTGGTCGTCGAGGTTCAGCACCTCGCGCACGTCCTGGCCGATCGGCGCCGACGCGTCCAGCTCCAGCAGGCCGCCGTGGTCCTCCGACAGCTGCAGCTCGCGCGCGGAGCACAGCATGCCCTGACTCTCCACGCCGCGCAGCTTCCCCAGCTTGATCGCAAAGGGCTTGCCATCCTCACCAGGCGGCAGTTCGGCGCCGACCAGCGCGGTCGGCACCCGGATGCCCACGCGCGCGTTGGGCGCGCCGCAGACGATGTTCAGCAGCGTGCCCTGCCCCACGTCCACTTGGCACACGCGCAGGCGATCGGCGTTCGGGTGCTGCACGGCTTCCTTGATCTCGCCCACGACCACCTTCGTGAAGGGCGGCGCCACCGGGCGCAGTTCCTCCACCTCCAGCCCGCCCATGGTGAGCGTGTCGGCGATCTGTTGCGTCGTCAGCGGCGGGTTGCAGAAGGCCCGCAGCCAGGATTCGGGGAATTGCATGTCGTCTCGAGGATCAGCGGAATTGCTTCAGGAAGCGGATGTCGCCGTCGAAGAACAGGCGCAGGTCGTTGACGCCGTAGCGCAGCATGGTCAGGCGGTCCGGGCCCATGCCGAAGGCGAAGCCGATGTGCTTCTCGGGGTCGAGCCCCATGTTGCGCACCACGGTCGGGTGCACCTGGCCGGAGCCCGCGACTTCGAGCCAGCGGCCCGCGAGCGGCCCGCTCTGGAACTGGATGTCGATCTCCGCCGAGGGCTCCGTGAACGGGAAGAAGCTCGGGCGAAAGCGCAGCGCCAGGTCGTCGCTTTCGAAGAAGGTGCGGCAGAAGTCGGTGAAGACGACCTTCAGGTCCTTGAAGCTCACGTTCTCGCCCAGCCATAGGCCTTCGCACTGGTGGAACATCGGCGAGTGCGTGGCATCGCTGTCGACGCGATACGTGCGGCCCGGCGCGATCACGCGGATCTCGGGCATCGCTTCGCCGCGCTTGACGGCATCGGCGTAGCGCTTGATGTGCTGGTGGGCGTAGCGCACCTGCATCGGGCTGGTGTGCGGCCGCAGGTTGTAGGGGATGCCGTCGTCGCCCTTGATGTCCACGTAGAACGTGTCCTGCATCGAGCGTGCGGGATGGTTCGGCGGGTTGTTCAGCGA
>DATAGN010000021.1:0-16046 GCA_036263715.1 Ramlibacter sp. | reverse complement strand
CCCGCCCAGTCCGATCGTGCTGCCGTCGCCCACGAATTTCTCGCAGGCGCCGGGCTCGCAAAAGCCGAAGTTCTCCAGCGCACCGGCAACGGCGACCGTCGTCGGGTCATACACGTACAGGGCATCGACATCCTGGCGATCGACGCCGCCGGCCGTGAACAGGTCCTCCGCGATGCGCGGAGACGAAAAGAAGCTCATGTGTTCCCCCCGCTCGAGGCCATGGCTCGCCTCGCGGCCGATGGCGAGCACGTCCACGGGGCGCTTGGCGCAATCGCGCGCGATCTCGGGAGCAGCCAGGAGGATCGCCACGCCACCGGCGGTGACCTTGCAGATGTCCAGCTCACGCAGCGGGGCGATCACGAGTGCGTCCCGCTCGTAGTCCTCCAGGCTCAGGGGTTCCTGCCAGCTGGAGAGCGGATTCAGGCGGGCATGGCGACGCTGCTGCACGGCGATGCGTCCCAGCACGCGGGTGCTGGTGCCGTACTCCGCCATGTGCGCGGACCATGCGAGCGCATGCACGGCGGCGGCATTGACGAAGCCGTGGCTCAGGTCGTACTCCTGGGCTCCGGACAGCGCTTGCATGACCCCGGGCGGATTGCGCGCATACACCACGGCCACGAGGCCACACGCGCCGGAGGCGATCAACATGGCCGCGTAGTGCAGAGTGAATCCTGCCACCGGATAGTCGAGGGCGCCGGACCAGCCAGGCGTGATGCCCAAGGTGCGGCCGAACGCCACCGCGTCGATGCCGGACCCGTCGTACTGCTTGGCTCCCAGGATGGCGTCGATGCGGTGCTTGTCCTCGACGCCGGCGTCGGCCATCGCCTCCTGCAGGGCATGAAGCGCCAGGACCTGGTCCGGCACGTCGCCGTGGTCCCCCTGGTGCGTCATGCCGACGCCCACGATGGCGACGCGGCGGCGCAGGGCGGTTGCGTTGTGCATGTCTCCTCGCTTTGCTGCGACAAGACTAGTCTTCGCGCACCGGACTTTCCATCAGGGTGGAGGCGCGGTTGTTTCACTGTATGAACCACTAAGATCCCGGCATGACCGTGCAGAACCGATCCCTGGAGCGGGGACTGTCCGTGCTGGACTGTTTCCGGCCGGGCGTCGGCTCGCTGACGCACCGGGAAGTTGTCGAGCGCACGCAACTGCCCAAACCCACCGTGACACGACTGCTGCTGACCCTGCAGCAATGCGGCTACCTCGAGTACGACGACACCGCGCGCGAATGGCGGCTCGGCTTGCCGGTCCTGAGCCTTGCTCGCGCACTCACGGGGGCCAGCCCCTTGCGCGACGCAATGGCTCCGGTCATCGAGCAGGTCGCGCGCGAGACGCACACCATCATCGGCTTCGGCGCGGCGCACGGAACGGACATCGTCTACCTGGAAGCGCACAACGGCGACCCCGCCCGCCCCGAGCGGCGCGTCGGTGCGGGCATGCGCGCCCCGATCGCGACCACGTCCGTGGGGCACGCCTGGTTTGCCGCTGCCGGCGACGAGGAGCGTAATGCGGTCCTGGCGCGCCTGAAGGCCGCGAGCAACTGGAAGCCGTCCCTGCAGCGCGAGCTGGAAGCGGCGCGTGCAGAAGTGGCGCGCTACGGTCACTGCCTGGTCCTGCGCAGTGAGGGCAGCCAGGCCGCGATCGGCATCCCCCTGCCCGTTCGTGGATCTCCCCTGCACGCATTGGGCGTCGGCTATGCGACGCGCGGACAAGCGAGTCCGGACCGCGTGCCACGTCACATCCAGGAAGCCGTGCAGACGCTACGCAGCGCCGTCCAACGGTACAACAACGCCTGAAGGCGACGGTCACAGTCTTCACCGACGCTTTGCACGGCCGCGTCCGCCTGCGCGGCGCCTGCACGTTGAAGGAGCAGGGGCGCCCGCATCACCGCGCCCCGAGGAAGGGAGCTTTCGATGAACGACGCACGCCACTCGCACGCCACCGCCTGGCGGCTTTGCTTCCGGCCGCTGTTCGAAACCGGGCGCGGCTTCGCCTTCCCCTGCGACATGAGCGGCCAGGTCGACCTGGACCGGCTGACCGACGAGGCGCGCAACAACTACCTCTACGCACGCGCCATGGTGGGGCGCGACCTGGCGGTGCCGTGCGTGGAACCGGATGCGCACTGAACCGCCCGCGGCAGCATGGGATGATCGGCGATGCCTCTCGCCGACACGTCCTACTTCGTCGTGGTGTGCGCCGCCTTCCTGACCGCGGGACTGGTCAAGGGCGTGGTGGGGATGGGCCTGCCCACGGTGGTGATGGGCATCCTCGGCCTGTTCCTGCCCGTGGCCCAAGCCGCCGTGCTCCTGACGTTGCCTTCGCTGGTGACGAATGTCTGGCAAGCGGCCGTTGGTGGCGCGTTCCGCGCCTTGCTCCTGCGGCTGGGTGGCATGTTCTTGGGGATCTTCGTCGGCGTCGCGCTGGCGGCATGGCTGCTGCCGCCGGATGACCGGCTCGGGCGTCGCCTGCTGGGCGCCTGCCTGCTCGCCTATGGCCTGCTCGGATTCGCCGGGTGGCGGCCGGGTGCGCCCAGGCACGAGGGCATCGTCGGACCGGTGGTGGGACTCGCCACAGGCTTGCTCACCAGCCTCACGGGCGTGTTCGTGCTGCCGATGGTCCCCTACCTGCAGTCACTGCAACTGGATCGCCGCGAGCTGTCGCAGGCGCTCGGGCTGTCCTTCTGCACGTCGACGCTGGCCTTGGGGGCGCTGCTGGTCACGCGCTCGCAGCTGGATGCGCAAGGGGCGATGCACTCGGCGCTGGCCATCGTGCCGGCACTCGTCGGCATGTTCGTGGGCCAGAAGCTGCGCGACGTGATGAGCGAAGCGATGTTCCGCAACTGCTTCCTGGCAGGGATGGTGCTGCTGGGGGCCTGGTTGGCGCTACGCTAGATTCGTGCACCTGGCGCGCACGATGGGCGTCTCAGTGCGGCTTTATGCGTGCCGCGCGGGCGGCCGTCTCGTCGTACTCGCGCACGAACTCCAGGAACGAGTTGCGCGTGTGGGTGACACCATCCAGCACGACAACGACGTTGGTGCGCTCCAGGGCCATGCGCGCGAAGCGGCGCAAGGCGGCGGGCAGGTCCGCCCTGCCCATGTCTTCCGCAGCCAGCAGCTCGCCGTACAGGTTGGCGAGCTCCAGGCGGTGCTCGGCGACGCGGATGTCGCAGCTGGCACCGATGCCTTCCTCTTCCTCTTGCAGCATGTTTCTCATGGTTCTCGTTTCCCTGGGTATGCAACAAGGATGCCCGGCCCGCAGCAAGGCAGTGACTCCGGCACGGCAGTAGTGCAGGCCGGACGGGCGCGTTGCAACGTGCGGGCGCTTTCTCACGCCGGGCACGGCAGGGCCTGCCTGCGCCAGAAGCGGGAAGTGAGAAGTGGCTGACAGGCTGGTGCGCCGACCACCGTCTGCTGCGTCGTAGTACACATCCTCAAATGGTCGACGTGACGCGAATCTGGCGTCCAACGCAGCTCAAGGAGAAAACATGCAAGCCCAGGAATTGAAGAAACGCATCGACGGCATCGAAGACGTGGTCGACCAGGCGAAAAACGCACTGCAGTCGGGCAATGTGCCCCAGCAGTTGCGCGAGAAGGTCGAAGCACTGCACCAGCAGGCGCGACAGGTGAAGCACAGCGGGACCCAGGATGAGAACGCCCTGAAGCAGTCGCTGCTGCAGCTGGAGAAGACGGCCGATCAGGCCAAGGACGCGCTGAAGCAGGCAGGCAACGTGGATCCGAAGCTGCAGCAGGCCGTGCAGCGCGCACACGACGAACTGTCGCAGCTGAAGAAGCAGGTGGAAGCCGGCTCGCCGGCCTGAAGCTAGTGGAAGTCGCGGGCGCTGCTGCGGTGGCGCCCGAGGCGTCCGAGCAGGTGCGTCAGGTCCTCGAGCTTCTCGGCGATCAGATGGCGCACCTGCCCCCCGCTGTCCACGTCCCGCTGCCACACGCCGCGCACGGCCATCAGCTTGGACTGCAGCAAGGCATCGCGCTGCTGCTCGCGCACGTGCTTCCACACGATCACGTTCACCGGCCCGGTTTCATCCTCGATCGTGACGAAGATCGTGCCGTTGGCGGTCTGCGGTTGCTGGCGCACGGTGACGATGCCGCAGGCACCCACGCGGCGGTTGTGCGGCAGGTCGTGCAGTTCCTGCGCACTCGACAACTTCATGCGGGACAGGCGTGGGCGCAGCAAGGCCACCGGGTGGCGGCGCAGCGTGAAGCCCAGTGACGCGTAGTCGAAGAAGATTTCCTCGCCTTCCTTGGCCTGCGGCAGTTCCAGCGGCAGTTCGTTGATCGGTGCTTCTCGCAGCATGCCGGGCCCCTTCTGCTGTGCCGTCGCTTGCCACACCTGCTGCCTGCGATGTCCGGCGAGCGATTGCAGTGCGTCGGCAGCGGCCAGGGCCTTGAGGTCCTTGAGATCGAGTTGCGCGCGCAGCGCCAGGTCTTCGACGTTGGTGAAAGGCGCCGCTTCGCGCGCCTGCATGATGCGTTGCGCACCGGACTGGGAGAGGCCGTTGACGAGGCGGAGGCCGAGGCGGACTGGGGGGCGCAAATTGGAATCTGACCCCAATTTGCTATCCCAGTCCGAGAAAGAAACATCCGCCGGCAGCACCTTCACATCGTGCCGCTGCGCGTCCTGGATCAACTGCGAGGGCGCATAGAAACCCATAGGCTGCGAGTTCAGCATCGCAGCCAGGAAACATTCGGGTTCGTGGCATTTGAGCCAGCTCGAGTCGTACGCGAGCAGCGCGAAGCTGTAGGCATGGCTTTCGGGGAAGCCGTACTCGCCGAAGCCGAGGATCTGCTTGAAGATGCTCTCCGCGAATTCCGGACGGTAGCCGTTCGCGATCATCCCGCCGATCAGGCGGTCCTGGAACTTGTGGACGCCGCCACTGCGCTTCCAGGCCGCCATGGAGCGACGCAACTGGTCGGCCTCGTCCGCGGAGAAGACCGCGGCGATCATCGAGATCTGCATCACCTGTTCCTGGAAGATCGGGATGCCCAGGGTGCGTTCCAGCGCCGGCTTGAGCGCATCCTTCTCATAACGGATGCTGCCGCCGCGGCGCAGCCGCTCGCGCGCCTTCAGGTAAGGATGGATCATCCCGCCCTGGATCGGTCCGGGCCGAACGATCGCCACCTCGATCACCAGGTCGTAGAACTCCTGCGGCTTCAACCGCGGCAGCATCGACATCTGCGCCCTGCTTTCGATCTGGAACACGCCCACGGTGTCGGCGCGGCAGATCATGTCGAAGGTCGCCTGGTCCTTGTCGGGGATGTCCGTGAGCTGGAACGGCACCCCGCGCCGCTGGCTGACGAAATCCAGGCAGCGGCGGATCGCGGTCAGCATGCCCAGCGCAAGGACGTCGACCTTCAGCAGGCCCATCTCGTCGAGGTCGTCCTTGTCCCACTGGATCACCGAGCGGTCCTTCATGGCCGCGTTCTCCACCGGCACCAGCCGCGTGAGCTTGCCTTGCGTGAGCACGAAACCACCGACGTGCTGGCTCAGGTGGCGAGGAAATCCCATGAGCTCCTCGGACAGTTCCATCCACAACGCCAGCGTCTTGTCCGGCACCTGCACGCCCAGCCAACCGGCAAGTTCTCCGAGCTTGCCCACGCGCAGCGTGCGTTCGTCGAACCAGAAGTGGTCCTTGGCAAAGGCATCCACCAGCGCCTCGGGAATCCCCAGGGCCTTGCCCACGTCGCGGATGGAACTGCGGGCGCGATAGCTCGCCACCACTGCAGCAATCGCGGAACGCTCGCGCCCGTACTTGCGGTAGATGTACTGGATCACCTCTTCCCGACGCTCGTGCTCGAAATCGACGTCGATGTCCGGCGGCTCCTTGCGCTCGCGGCTGATGAAGCGTTCGAACAGCAGGTCCGATCGCGCCGGGTCCACGGCCGTGATCCCCAGGCAGAAGCACACGGCGGAATTCGCTGCCGATCCCCGGCCCTGGCACAGGATCTTCTGCGACCGCGCATAGCCGACGATGTCGTGCACCGTCAGGAAGTACATCTCGTAGGCGCAATCGGAGATGAGGTCCAGCTCGCGCACCAGCTGCTTGCGCACCCGCCAGGGAACGCCCTGCGGATAACGCTGACGGGCGCCTTCGATCGTGAAGCGGCGCAGCGCCTGGCGCGGCGTCAGGCCGGCCGGCACCGTCTCCAGCGGGTACTGGTACTTGATCTCCTCCAGGCTGAAGCTGCAGCGGTCGGACACCTGCAGCGTGCGTTCCAGCAGTTCGGCCGGATACAGAGCCGCCAGCCGCATGCGATGGCGCAGGTGCCGCTCGGCATTGGCCTGCAGTTCGAATCCGCATTCAGGCACGGGCTTGCCGAGGTGCACGGCGGTCATCACGTCCTGCAGCGGCTTGCGCGAGCGGGCATGCATGTGGACATCGCCTGCGGCGACCAGCGCGACACCGGTCGCATCGCTCACCCGCTGCAGGGTATGCAGCCACAGGTCGTCGGCGCCATCCAGCAGCAGTTCGGCCGCCAGCCAGACCTGCTGTCCGAAGCGGTCCTGCGCCCAGTCGATGCGCTCGCAGATGTCTTCGAAGGAAAGCTCGTGGTCGGGAGCGACCAGGATCTCGCATTCGCGCAGCAGCGTGAAGTCGCTTCCTGCCCGACTGCACACGTACGCGCCTTTCTCCGCAATCCGGCGTGCGTGCGTGATGAACTCGCACAGGTTGCCCCAGCCCTGCACGTTGCGCGCCAGCGCCACCAGGCGGAATCCATCCAGTCGGAATTCAGAGCCGAGCAACAGCTTCAGCCCGAGCTTCTTGGCCTCCCCATGCGCGCGCACCACGCCTGCAACCGAGCATTCGTCCGTGATGGCGAGAGCCGTGTACCCGAGTTCATGCGCGCGTTGCACCAGTTCCTGCGGATGCGATGCGCCCCGCTGGAAACTGAAGTTGGACAGGCAATGCAGCTCCGCGTAATCGGGCAACCAGGTCATGGCGTGATCAGGCGTAGAGGCCGTGCAGGAACCATTGCGCGCGCTCCTGGTCGGCAGCGAGCTTTTCCCGGTACACCCAGAGCAGGCCGCTCGCCTCGCTGCGGGCGATGAAGTAGTCGCGCACCACCGGCTGGCTCGCCTGGGCATCCCACCATGCGGCTTCCACCCGGCGAGCGCGCGTGAGCAACTGCAGCGGGCCCTGGTACCACGGCTTGTCGGCCTTGACGTTCAGGCGCAGAGGCTCGCGCAGCAACCAGGGGGGATAGAGGGCATCGCTCGCCACCTGCTTCATGGCAGCAAGCGCGCCGGCCGTTCGCGCCGGCACCCAGCGCTGCATGCATTCCGGTCGATGGTCTGCCTGCGCCTGCGGCACGGTGACATTGGCTTCCCCCAGCCGGATGCTGAGTCTCTCCACGAGCTGGTGCAGTTTCTCGCCGGGACGATGGTCCTCGGGCAGCAGGCTGGTGGTGGCGCCTCCCCACGGCACGGTCTGCAAGGTGCGCAGGCGCAGCTGGTTGGCCGGTGCGGAGATCGACGTGCGGGCGAGTTGTTCGCAAGCGAGCCTGCGCAGGTGCTTCATGTCCTGCGTGGGCTGCGCCGTGCGCAATGCAATGCTCTCGGTCGGCGGCAGCGGCTTGCCATCGAGCTTGCGCAGGTCCAGCGTCCATTCCAGTTCGACCGCGAGCGCCCCCAGGTTGCGGGCCTGCAACCAGGACTGAAGCCGCGTGAGCAGGTGCTGGCCCGTCGCAAGCAGCTCGTCGGCCGACGTGGCCAGCGCCTGCAGTTCCAGCTTCTGGTCAAACTCCGCCGGCAAGGCGATCCACGGATAGCGCTCCGGTCGTTGTCCCCACGCGGCGTCCACGGCTTGCAGCAGCTCCGTGCCGAAGCGGCGGCTCACGCCTGCGCGTGGCAGTGCCCGCAGTTGTCCCAGGGTGGTGCAGCCGATGCGCTCCAGCGTCGCCAGGTGCGCGGACGCTGCATCGACGGTCCACAGCGGCAAGTCGTCCGGCAGCAAGTCCGGAACAGGCTCTCCCTTTTTCTTCAGCCGCAGCAGGGACAACGCAGTGATCGAAGTCGTGGCCGCGCCCCACGCCTGGCAAGGGAGGTCTCCCCCTGCATCGAGAAGCCGCCGCATCAAGCGCTTGCGCCCACCGAACAGGCGCTCGGAGGCGCCCGCCTCCAGCAGGAGCGCTTCGGCCTGGAAGGCGACCCGGGGCGTGAACTGCAAGGCATGCCACCCCCAGGCGGTGGCGTCAGCCTCCGGCGAGGGTTGCAGTGCGATCCAGTACATGCGATGGCGTGGATGGAATTTCGGCGGGGGCGATGCTGCGCCGCGCCTTGCGGGCTGCCAGCAGTGCCGACAGCTTTTTGGGTTGCGCGCTCAGCACCAGCGGCTGCAGCAAGGGCGGCCCGCGGCGCTTGAGGATGGTGAGTTCGAGCTCCTCGCTGCCCTGCACCAGCACGCGCACACGCGCAGGCGAGGAGTGCCCGCGCGCATCGGCATGCCGAAAGACCAGCAGCAGCTTGTCTCCTGACTGGGCGCACAGTTGCAGGCGTCGCAGGTCTTCGGTGCGGGCCTGCGGCAGCCACGCGAGCACCGCTGCCACTTCGCCGCAGCGCAGGGCCTGTTCAGCCGCCCACAGGCGCGCCGACACCTTGTCCGCATGCACGCACAGCAGCCGCTCCGGTGGAATGCCGGCATCGCGCAGCGCCGGCCCGAAGGGCTGGTAAGGTGGGTGCACCAGGACGGCGGGGTCGGCCTGCCGTTGCAGGGCGCTTGCCAGTGCGGGGCCGACCAGTTGCCAGACATGCTGGCCTGCATCTTTTTGCAGCACCTCCACCAGGTTGCCCAGCGGCCAACCGCCCCCGGGCAGCTGTGCATCCAGTGACGCATGCCCGGTGGAAACCACCTGCTCCTGCACCGAGGCGAGCTCCCTCCCCCGCCACACATGGGGCGGAAGATCGAAGTCGGCTCTGGAGGTGGGAGCAGTCATGGCGCGGTAAACTACTGGTTCTTTATACAGTAGTTTTGCGCCTGCCGGCCAACGCGCCGACCACGCCGCCCAGCGGCCTGGCGTTTCCGTTCAAACTTCCCGCTCCTCCCGTGGCGGAGGCTGTCCCCTGGAGTCATTCGTTTGTACCGGCTGTTCGAGAAACTGCTGCATCCCTATCCGGAGGCCGAGCCTCCGGAACTGCCCAAGCGCTTCTTCCCCTTCCTGTGGGCCTGCACGGCCGGCTTGCGCGGCTACCTGCTGCTGATGGCTTCGCTGAGCGCCTTGATGGCGTGCTGGGACGCGTGGCTGTTCGCCGCCCTGGGCCACCTGGTCGACTGGCTGACGCGTACCCAGCCCGGCTCGTTGTGGCAGGAGGAACGCGGCACCATCATCCTCTTCACGGTGCTGCTGGTCAGCAGCATCGTGCTGGTGGTGGCGCACAGCTTCCTGAAGCACCAGACGCTGGCGATCAACATGACGCTGCGGCTGCGGTGGAACTTCCACCGCATGATGCTCGGGCAGAGCCTGTCCTTCTACTCGGACGATTTCGCCGGTCGCATCACGACCAAGGTGATGCAGACGGCGCTGGCGGTTCGCGAGACGCTGTTCACCACGACCGAAGTGGTGATCTCGACGGGGATCTTCTTCATCACGGTGATGGCCCTGTCCGCCAGCTTCGACACGCGGCTGATGATTCCCTTTGCGGTGTGGCTGGTGTTCTACGGCATCTCCTGCTGCTATTTCGTGCCGCGCCTGGGGCGCATCGGCAAGAAGCAGGCCGATGCGCGCGCGATGATGACTGGCCGCATCACCGATGCGTACACCAACATCACCACCGTCAAGCTGTTCTCGCACACGCAGCGCGAAGCCGGCTTCGCGCGCGAGGCGATGACCGAGTTCATGAACACCGGCCACCGCCAGATGCGCCTGGTGACGGCCTTCCAGTTCGTCAACCACACGCTGGTGGTGGGGCTGATCCTCGGGTCCTGCGGCTACAGTGTCTGGCTGTGGACGCAAGGCCAGGTGGGCCCCGGCGCGGTGGCCGCGGTGACCTCGATGACCATGCGGGTGAATGCGATGTCGCACATGATCATGTGGGAAATGGCCTCGCTGTTCGAGAACATCGGCACCATCCAGGACGGTATCGGCACGCTGACGCGCCCGCGGCTCGTGCTCGACGCGCCGGACGCCCGGCCCCTGAAGGTCAGCCGCGGCGAAGTGCGCTTCGAGCAGGTTCGCTTCGGCTATGGCAAGCCGCAGCCGGTGATCGACGACTTCAACCTGGTGGTTCGACACGGCGAGAAGGTGGGCCTGATCGGCCGCTCGGGAGCAGGCAAGTCCACGCTGGTGAACATCCTGCTGCGCTTCTACGACATCGAAGGCGGCCGCATCGTCATCGATGGCCAGGAGATCGCCGAAGTCACCCAGGACAGCCTGCGCGCCAACATCGGCATGGTCACGCAGGACACCTCGCTGCTCCACCGGTCCGTGCGAGACAACATCATGTACGGCCGGCCGACCGCGACGGACCAAGACATGGTTCGCGCGGCCAAGCGGGCGCAGGCCCACGAATTCATCCTGAAGCTCACCGACCCGCAAGGCCGGACCGGCTACGACGCCCACGTCGGCGAACGCGGCGTGAAGCTTTCGGGCGGCCAGCGCCAGCGCATCGCCATCGCGCGGGTGATGCTCAAGGACGCGCCCATCCTGCTGCTCGACGAAGCGACGAGCGCGCTCGACTCCGAAGTGGAAGTCGCGATCCAGGCCAGCCTGAAGGAGCTGATGCAGGGCAAGACGGTGATCGCGATCGCGCACCGGCTGTCCACCATCGCGGCGCTGGACCGGCTGGTGGTCATGGATGAAGGGCGCATCGTCGAGGAAGGCGACCACCGCTCGCTGCTCGCGCAGGATGGCCTGTATGCGCGCCTCTGGTCGCACCAGAGCGGCGGCTTCCTGTCCGAGAACATCGAGGAGCAGGAGGAGCGGCAGGATGCCTAGGCGGCTGAAACCGGCGGACTTCCTGGAAGACGCGCCGACGGTGGCGCGGTCCCTGATCGGGGCCGTGCTGCTGGTGGACGGTGTCGGTGGCCGCATCGTGGAGACCGAGGCTTACGACCGCGAGGACCCCGCCTCGCACAGCCACTCGGGACCCACCCCGCGCAACCAGGCGATGTTCGGCCCGCCCGGCCGCGCCTACGTCTACCGCTCCTACGGCATCCACTGGTGCCTGAACTTCGTTTGCCGCGAGGATGGCCATGGCGCGGGGGTGCTGATCCGCGCCATCGAGCCGCTGCAAGGCATCCCCGTGATGTGCGAGCGGCGGGGGATGCAGGACGTGCGGCTGCTGTGCGCGGGGCCGGGGCGCGTGGGCCAGGCGCTGGCGATCCAGCATGCCTTCAACGGGCATCGGCTGGACCAGAAGCCTTTCGAGGTGCTCGCGTCCGAAGGGACGCACGACGTCGTCGTCGGTCCGCGCATCGGCATCAGCAAGGCGGCGGACGTGCCCTGGCGCTTCGGGCTGGCGGGTTCCCCGTTCGTGAGCAGGCGCTTTCCGAAGACCGCGGCTATCATTCGCGCATGAACCAGTTCCGGGTCGCCTGCAACCCGCCTCCCTGCGCACCACCGCCTTGGCTCGCCTGAGAGCCTGAAGCCGCTGCCGCGCGTGCTGCGCGGCGGTGATCCCGTGTGCGCAGGCGGACACCCGTGCGTGTCCGCCAGGAAAACTGGTGATTTCATGAACCCCCGTCTCGCTGCGGTGGCCGCGTTCGGCCCCACCGCACTCTTCGTGCTGCTCTGGAGCAGCGGCGCCCTGTTCTCCAAGCTCGGACTGGCGCATGCCGCTGCCGTGCCCTTTTTAGGACTGCGCTTCGGCCTGGCGCTGGCCGTGCTTTCGGTGATCGTGTTCGCGCGGGGACGCTGGTTGCCGAGACCCGGCAGCGTGCGCCAGGTGGCGACGACCGGCGTCGTGCTGGTGGGCGGCTATTCGCTCACCTACCTGTACGCACTGGATTTCGGCATGACGCCGGGCCTGCTGGCCACCCTGCTCGGGCTGCAGCCGCTGGTGACGCTGCTGGTGACTGAGCGGCCCTTGCGCCGCTCGCGCATCGCTGGCCTGCTGCTTGCGCTGGCTGGCCTGGTGCTGGTCGTGCTGGACAGCCTGTTGCGCGCGCAGGTGGCGATGTCTGGCTTCCTGTGCGCCTTCGGGGCGCTTGTGTGCATCACGGTGGGAACGCTGATGCAAAGGCGCCTGCAGCAGTCGCCGGTGGAAGTGCTGCCGCTGCAGTATGCGGTGGCACTGGCGATGTGCATTGCCCTGCTGCCGGTGGCCGACGCGCGCGTCGCCTGGACGGGCGGGCTGGCGCTGGCCGTCGGATGGCTGGGGCTGGTGATCTCGGTGGCGGCGACGCTGCTGCTGTATCGCCTGATCCAGGTCGGCAACCTGGTGAACGTGACCAGCCTGTTCTACCTGGTGCCGGCAGGCACGGCGGCGCTGGACTGGATCGTTCTGGGGAATGCGATGGGAGCGGTGCAGCTGGTGGGCACCGGCGCGATCCTGGCGGGGATCGTGGTGGTGTATGTCCGCAGCCCGGCTCTTCGTAGGTCGGGGTGAGCGCGCAGCCGAACCCCGACGGAAGCCCTCACCCCAACCCTCTCCCGCACGCGGAAGAGGGAGCAGGACACCTTACGGACGATTCGGCTTCTTCGCCATCGTCGTCGCTGCGCCGGTCGACTTTTCCTTCTTGCGCAGCAGGTTGCTGTTCATCTTGTCGCCGCCCTTGGCACGCTTGCCCATGTCGCTGGCGGGATGCAGCTTCTCGGTGTCGACGTCCTGCTTGCTGGGCTTGCGGGGTTGCTTGTCGAGCTTCGTACGCATGCTGTGCTCCTGGTATCAGCGTTGCACGTTGACGTTGTTGCCGCGCTGGATGATGGTCATCGGCGGATCGCGCATTTCGGTGATCACGGTCTGCTGGCGCGACACCGGGGCAGCGGCGGCGCCCATCGCCGCGGTGTTCGGGGCCACCGGGGCGCGCGCCATCGCGACGGCCGGATCGGCGGGGATCACGGTGAAGGTGGGCAGGTCCAGCCGGGCGGCGGCTTGCGCGGGCACCATCACGATGTCGCCAGACACCACCGTGTGCGGCAGGCGGTTGTTCAGGGCCGTGGCCTTATCGGTCAGCAAGGGAGCCGAGCTGGACGGAGAGGCCGTGCGGCCGCTGCCTTCCATGCGGATCGTGTTGACGGGAACCATGCCGCCGGTGGGGCGCGCCACTTCGGCCATGCCGACCGGGGAGCAGGCCTGGCCCTGCTCGAAGACCATGCTGGAACCCTGCGGGAAGCGGGATCGCAGCGCCTGGTGCAGCGGCTGGCTCAGGTCCACCGGCGTGTCAGCGCCGCGGTAGACCACACGGTTGTTGGAATCGTAGACGGTGTAGCAGGCCATCGCATTGGCGCCCGCCAGCATCAGTCCGCACAGCACTCCCAGCTTCCATTTCATGATGTGTCCTTCGCCCGCGCACTGGCGGCGCAATTTTGTTGAAGCGATGATGAGCATTCGGCCGTGCATAGTGCGCAGGCCAAGCCAGTCATCGGCTGTCAGCGCCCTTCCCGCGCGGGGCGCGGCGATTACCAGCGGGGCGGCGAATCGCCCGGCCGCTGAGAAGGGCGGGTCCATGCGGCGGGGGTGCGGCTGAGCTGGGCGCTGTGGCGCACCGCGCGCAGCAGGCCGAAGGACGAAGGGCTGCTTTCCAGGAAGGGCTCGAGCCCGGGCGTGGTCACCGAAAAGCCGTCCTGCACCCGGCCGAGTTGCCGGATCCAGTGGCCGGTCTGGGCCAGGGAGACCTGCACGTGCCAGCTGCCGCCTTCTTGCTGCTGGCGCAACAACGCGGCAGACGCGGCAAAAGCGATGAGGTAGCCCGTCGCTTCGTCCAGGATCTGCATCGGCAGGGGACGCGGCTTGTCGGGCGTGCCGGCGGCTTCGGCCTCCGCATGATTGAAGCCGGTGGCGGTCTGCACCAGGGAATCGAAGCCGCGACGGTCCTTCCACGGTCCTTCGGCACCGTACGCGGTGAGCGACACGTAGACGATCCCAGGGCGGCGCTCGGCGAGCGCCTCGGGTCCATGGCCGAGCGACTGCAGCCCGCCCGGTCGATAGCCCTGGATGAAGACGTGTGCATCGCGCAGCAGCGCCTGCATGGCCGAGCGGCCGGCGGGGTCGCGCAGGTCGAGCAGGCAGGAGCGCTTGCCGCGGCTGGTGTCCGCGATCGCCTCGATGTTGGGCAGGTGCGGGGCATTCACCAGCATCACGTCCGCGCCGTACGCTGCCAGCGCGCGGCCGCCGACGGGCCCGGCGAGGATGCGCGTGAGGTCGAGCACGCGGATGCCTTCCAGGGGACGCTGCTGCGCGTGCAGCGCGGGCAGTTCGCGGGCGGGGGCGTCGCCGATGCGCGTGATCGTGAAGAGCGGCTGGCTCGCGATCGCCCTGCCCTGCTCGCTGGCGTCCCACTGCGCAAAGCTGCGCAGCGCCGTCGCCACCAGCCCCGCATCGGCGGCGGCTTGCTCGAAGTCCTGCGCCTGCCAGGCGAGCATGGCCCGCTCCGCGTCCTTGCGCTGCGCGCTGGCGGGGTCGAGGCCGAGCAGGCGCAGCGCGCCGTCCCGGTGGTGCCGGAAGTTCGCGTGGATGCGCACCCAGCCATCGGCTGCACGGTAGAGGCCCGAGAACTGGTCCCAGAGTTCCGGCACGCGGCCGTCGATGCTGAACCAAGCCAGGCACTCGGCCGCGGCGTGCGCGGCTTCGACGGTGACGTGCTGGCGCGGCGTGCCGCGCTGGTGGCCGAGTTCGCAAGCGGCCAGCGCCGCCGCGGCGATGGTGGATTGGGCCGCCGTTGCGACGCGGAAGGAGGAGGGGTAGACGGGGTCGGTGCCGGGGAGGTGGGCGAAGGGGAGCGCCTCCGGCGGCAAGCCCGCCAGCGCCCAGAGGCCCGCCAGCGCATCGGCGGGGGTTGGCTGCGCGCTCACCCCGCCCTGCGAATCAGGAGAGAAGCTTCACGCCGGTCTTGGACTGCACCTGCTCCAGCGTCACGCCGGGCGCGAGCTCGACCACCTTCAAGCCCTGCTCGGTCACGTCCATCACGGCCAGGTCGGTGATGATGCGATCGACCACGCCCACGCCCGTCAGCGGCAGCGTGCACTTGGGCAGGATCTTCAGGTCCTCGGTGCCGTCCTTCTTCTTGGCGACGTGCTCCATCAGCACGATCACGCGCGGCACGCCGGCCACGAGGTCCATCGCGCCACCCATGCCCTTGACCATCTTGCCGGGGATCATCCAGTTGGCCAGGTCGCCCTTCTCGCTGACCTGCATGGCGCCGAGGATCGAGAGGTTGATCTTGCCGCCGCGGATCATGGCGAAGCTGTCGTGGCTGCCGAAGATCGACGAACCCTTGATCGTGGTCACGGTCTGCTTGCCGGCGTTGATCAGGTCGGCATCGACTTCCTGCTCCGTCGGGAAGGGGCCGATGCCCAGCATGCCGTTTTCGGACTGCAGCCACACCTCCTTGTCGCCGGTGAAGTTGGCCACCAGCGTCGGGATGCCGATGCCGAGGTTCACGTAAAAGCCATCCTGCAGTTCCTGGGCCGCGCGCGCGGCCATCTGGTCTTGGGTCCAGGGCATTGTTGACTCCTCAGGCGGTACGGATGGTGCGCTTCTCGATGCGCTTCTCGGGGGAGGCGTTGTGCACGATGCGGTGCACGTAGATGCCGGGCAGGTGGATGTCGTCCGGCTCCAGCTCGCCCACCTCGACGATCTTCTCCACTTCGACGATGCAGATCTTGCCGGCCATGGCGGCGGCCGGATTGAAGTTGCGCGCGGTGAGGCGAAAGCGCAGGTTGCCGCTCTTGTCGGCCACGTCGGCCTTGACCAGCGAGACATCGGGAACCAGCGAGCGCTCCATCACGTAGGTCTCGCCGTCGAACTCGCGCAGCTCCTTGCCTTCGGCCACCATGGTGCCCACGCCCGTCCTGGTGAAGAAGGCGGGGATGCCGGCGCCGCCCGCGCGCAGCTTCTCGGCCAGCGTGCCCTGGGGCGTGAACTCCAGTTCCAGT
>DATAGN010000020.1:0-11433 GCA_036263715.1 Ramlibacter sp. | reverse complement strand
CTTCCAAGCCCCGGCGCAGGCCCGTTTCCCTGCAGCCCAGGCTCCCGGCTGGGATAATCGCACACATGGGTCGCAAGCCACGCGTCGTCGTCGGTCTGAGCGGGGGCGTGGACTCCGCGGTGAGCGCGCACCTGCTCAAGGCCCAGGGCTACGAGGTCGTCGGCATCTTCATGAAGAACTGGGAAGACGACGACGACAGCGAGTATTGCAGCTCCAACCAGGACTTCGTCGATGCGGCCAGCGTGGCCGACGTGATCGGCATCGAGATCGAACACGTCAACTTCGCGGCCGAATACAAGGACCGCGTCTTCGCCGAGTTCCTGCGCGAGTACCAGGCCGGCCGCACGCCCAACCCGGACGTGCTGTGCAACGCCGAGATCAAGTTCAAGGCCTTCCTCGACCACGCCATGCGCCTGGGCGCCGGAAAGATCGCCACGGGACATTACGCACGGGTGCGCGAACGTGGCGGCCGCTTCGAGCTGCTCAAGGGGCTGGACGACAGCAAGGACCAGAGCTACTTCCTGCACCGCCTGGACCAGGCGCAGCTGTCCAGGACGCTGTTCCCGGTGGGCGAGCTGCGCAAGACCGAGGTACGGCGCCTAGCCGAGGAGCTCGGCCTGCCCAACGCGAAGAAGAAGGATTCCACCGGCATCTGCTTCATCGGCGAGCGGCCCTTCCGCGAGTTCCTCAATCGCTACATCAGCAAGGAACCGGGCCCGATCAAGGACCCCAGGGGCCGCGTGATCGGCCAGCACCAGGGCCTGTCCTTCTACACGCTCGGCCAGCGGCAAGGCCTGGGCATCGGCGGCGTCAAGGAAAAGGGCGCGCAGCGCGGGGGCGGGGAGCACGCACCCTGGTTCGTGGCGCGCAAGGACATGGGGAAGAACACGCTGTGGGTGGTGCAGGGGCACGACCACCCCTGGTTGCTGTCGTCCTCGCTGGCGGCCGACGACGTGAGCTGGGTCGCCGGCGAACCGCCCGCACCGGGCAGCTATGCCGCCAAGACCCGTTACCGGCAAGTCGACGCCGGCTGCACGTTCGCGCCCAGCGAGGACGGCTTCCGCCTGGACTTCGACGGTCCCCAATGGGCGGTGACGCCCGGCCAGTCGGCCGTGCTCTACGACGGCGAGGTTTGCCTGGGCGGCGGCGTGATCGCTTCGTCCGAGCCGGCCATGGCCAGCCACGTCCCGCTCAGCGTGGCAACGGCTGAGGCAGCGGCAGCGGCAGCTCGGTAAGCCAGGCAGCGACCAGTTCCTGCAGCGGCGGCAGGTCGCGTGCCAGTTCCTGCAGCGGCGGCAAGTCGCGCGCCACTGCCTGCAGCAGCTGCAGGTCGCGCGCCACTTCTCCGCTGGCGATCGGACCGATCACCGGCCAGACCACCGTCAGCCCGAACAGGCCCAGGCAGCCGAAGTGCATGGCCAGCGCGAAGGTCTTGCGGGTGAATCCCACCGGCGCCGCAGGACGGGGCGTCAGAAGGGCCGGCGGACGCAGGCGAAGGGTTTGGGCATCCAGTGGCAGGCGGCGAGGCGTCATGGCGGGCGCGATTCTGACGCCCGCCCGCGCCTTTGTCCTACCCGAAGCGCGACAAGATGTGACGGATTCCTTGCGGCAGCTTGACGTCGATGCGTGCGCGCATCAAAGAGGAGCAGCCTCTTCGCGCGATCAGGTCGCGCGCTCGCACAGCGCCTTCAGCCGCTCCAGCGCCTGCGGCCATGTGTCCTGCATGAATTGTTCGTATCCCGGCAAGGTGTCCATCTCCACCTGCACCTCGGTGGCGCCGTCGCGATCGACGAAGCGGTAGTTCTCGTACGCGGGCGCCCACGCCTTCACCGCGTCGCTGTCCAGGTCCACGCTGCCGTCGCGCGCGATCATGCCCAGGTGGCGCAGCGACACGTACTCACCCGGGCGGTGTTGCGCCACCTGCGCGACCATGCCTTCCCCTTGCGGGGTGAGGAAGCGGATGCGCTGGCCTTCGTCCCAGCTGCCTTCGTACCAGGAGCCTTCGCAGAAGGGTGCCGTCCACTCCCGGTAGCTGTCCGGCGCCAGCATCAGGTTCCACACGCGTTCGCGCGGTGCGGCGATGCGCACCGAGAAGTGCAGCGTCTTCTTCATGCGGTCCTCCAGCGGCAAAGCGCGCAGGATGCACGATGCGCCCGCGGCGGACAAGGGCCCGCGTGATCAGTCCGGCAGGCCCACCTCGACCGTGCTGCCCGGTGCCAGCCCCGCGATCCACGGCAGGAGCAGTTCGACCACTGTCGCCCGCTGGAAATGCGCGGGCTTGGTCTCGGGATGCGGGTAGTACCAGAGGCCCTCGACCACGGCCGCACCGAATCGCAAGGCCACCGGCGTCAGGATGAAGCGCTCCTCGAGTTCGCCGAACCAGCGCAGGCGGCCGTCGAACACGGCGGGGCCCGGCGCGGGCACATGGGGCGCGACGTCGACGTTCAGCGTGCCGGCGTGAAAGCGGGAGAGGTCGATCCCCTGCGCCAGGAAGAAGGGCTGCTGCAAGGCGATGGTGCCCGCGGGATACGGGCTGTCTACAGCGCGTCCGCTCGCCACGCCGTGGCCCGCCACCACGCGCCCGGGCAACCAGCGCGCCGTCTTCATGCCCGCGCCTTGCGCCGCGCCGGCTTGGCGCCGCGCGGCAGGTTGGCGGCCACGACGGCGCCGGCCAGCACCACCAGCCAGGACAGGTACACCCAGAGCAGGAACACCGGCAGCGCGGCAAAGGCGCCGTAGACGACCCGGTAGGTGGGGACGGTCGCCAGGTAGGCCGCGAAGCCGCGCTTGCCCAGCTCCAGGCAGGCAGCCGCCAGGAAGCCGCCCGCCAGCGCGTCGCGCTTGCGCACGCGCGTGTTCGGCACGAACCAGTAGCACGCCGCCAGCGCCAGCGCACCCAGCAGCACCGGCCAGAGGCTGACCACGAAGGCAGCGGCGGGTGGCAGCGTGCGCAGCCAGCCGGCGGACGCCTTCAGCACCGAAGCCGTGGCCCAGAAACTCGCGCCCAGCGCGATCGGCCCCAGCGCCAGCAGCAGCACGAACAGGCCCAGGCGCTTGAAGACGGGCCGGTCCTTGCGCACCTGCCAGATCCGGTTGAGCGCGTTCTCCACCGTCAGCAGCAGCGCCAGCGCGGTCGCCACCACCAGGGCGAAGCCAAGGAGCGTGAGGCTGTTCGCGTTGGCCGCGAAGCGCCCGAGGTAGCGCAGCACCGTGCGCGCGATCTCCGCCGGCAGCAGGCCTTGCAGCAGGTGCGACTGGATCGCTTCGTGCAGGCCGCCCAGCGCGGGAAAGCGCGTGAGCAGCGCGAAGCTCACCGCCAGCAGCGGCACCACGGACAAGGTGGTGGCGAAGGTGAGGCTGCCGGCAACCTGCGGCAGCCTCTCTTCGCGCGCCCGCCGGAATGTGGCCTGGATCAGAAGGGAATGTCGTCGTCCATGTCATCGAAGCCGGAGGCGGGCTTCGATGCGGCCGGGCGCTGCGCTGCCGGGGCGGGCGCGCGGCTCGGGGGGGCGGAGCGGCGCGGTGCGCCGCCGCCGGAGGACATGTCGTCGTCGCCGCCCGACGGGGCGCCCATGCCCTGGCGGCTGCCCAGCAGCTGCATTTCGGAAGCGACGATGTCGGTGGCGTTCTGCTCGACGCCGTCCTTGTTGGTGAACTTGCGGTAGACGAGGCGGCCTTCGACGTAGATCGGGCTGCCCTTCTTGACGTACTCGCCGACGATTTCGGCCAGCCGGTCGAAGAACGACACGCGGTGCCACTGCGTTTCCTCGACCATCTCGCCGCTGGTGCGGTCCTTGCGCTTGCTGGTGGTCGCGATGCTCACGTTGGCAACGGCCTGGCCGGAAGGCAGGTAGCGCACTTCCGGATCGCGGCCGCAGTTGCCGACCAGGATGACTTTGTTGACGGATGCCATGGTTCTTTCCTCTGAATGGGGTCGAGTTTATGTGGCCTGGGCCTCGTCGGCGAGTACTTCCTCCGCCGTCTGACGTGCCGCCTGCGGCGCGCGCATGGGCCAGGCGACGACCAGCCACACCAGCATCAGTGCGGCACAGGCGCCGAACAGCCCTGACCCACCAACGTTTTTCGCCAGCCATCCGCCGACGGCGCCCCCGGCAAAAAATCCCAGGGATTGCAGCGTGTTGTACACACCCAGGGCGGCCCCGCGGGATTGCTGCGGTGCGACGCGCGAGGCCAAGCTCGGTTGCGTGGCCTCCAGGACGTTGAAGCCGCAGAAGAACAGGAACAGCAGGATCGAAAGCGCCACCAGGCCCGGCTGCGCGGCGGTCGCCCACAGGCCGACCTGCACCAGCAGCACCAGGCCGACCGCCGACAGGAACACGGCGCGCAGGTAGCCCCGGCGCTCCAGCGGGAACAGCACGGCGCCCATCACGACGAAGGACGCGAGCACGGTGGGCAGGTAGACCTTCCAGTGCGCCTCCTTGTCCAGGCCGGCTTCGACCAGCAGCGCGGGAATGGCCACCCACATGGCCAGCTGCACCGCGTGCAGCACGAACACGCCGACGTCCAGCCGCAGCAGCGCCGGGTGCCGCAACACGTCCGCCAGCCGCCCGCGCGGCAGGTTCGCCCTTTGCGCCGGCGCCGGCGGCGTCCACCACAGCACCACGGCGATGCAGCCGAGCGCCAGCACCCCGGTGATGACGAACAGGCCGTGCAGTCCGATGCCCGCGGCCAGCAGGGGCGCCGCCACCAGCGACAGGGCGAACATCAGGCCGATGCTGGCGCCCACCATGGCCATCGCCTTGGTCCGCACGCTGTCGCGCGTCTGGTCCGCCAGCAGCGCGGTGACGGCGGCCGAGACGGCGCCGGCGCCTTGCAGGGACCGGCCAACGAGCAGCCAGCCGAGCGTCGGCGCCGCGGCGGCCACGAAGCTGCCGGCCGCGAACACCAGCAGGCCGATCACGATCACCTTCTTGCGCCCGAAGCGGTCCGACGCCATGCCGTAGGGGATCTGCAGCAGTCCCTGCGTGAGGCCGTAGATGCCCATGGCCAGGCCGACCATCGCCGGGTCGCCGCCACCCGGATACCGCGCGGCCTCCAGCGCGAAGACGGGCAGCACCAGGAACAGGCCCAGCATGCGGGCCGCGAAGACGAAGGCGAGGGAGCCGCTGGCGCGGCGCTCGGCCGGCGTCATGCGGTGGGGATCGGGCGGGGAGGCGGTCACTTCGGGCTGGAGAGCAAGAAGCCCGCCGGGGCGGGCAGCCAAACCACGCATTCTCGGTGATCCGGCCGGGAGGGCCCCCGCCCGGCCAAGCGGGCCATCCACCACCCGGGTACCGCTGGGCTGGCGCCCCGAGGAACCTGCGGACTATGATCTCCGGTTTCCCTCCGGCTTCCCGCAACCTTGAACGACAGCACCGAAGGCAAGTACCTGCACGAGGCCCTTGGCCAGCGGATCAGCATCCGCGGCGCGCGCACGCACAACCTGAAGAACATCGACCTCGACCTGCCGCGGTACAAGCTGGTCGTGATCACGGGGCTGTCGGGCTCCGGCAAGTCTTCGCTCGCCTTCGACACGCTCTATGCCGAGGGGCAGCGGCGCTACGTGGAGAGCCTGTCCGCGTATGCGCGGCAGTTCCTGCAGCTGATGGACAAGCCCGACGTCGACGTGATCGAGGGCCTGTCGCCGGCGATCTCGATCGAGCAGAAGGCCACCAGCCACAACCCGCGCTCCACGGTCGGCACGGTGACCGAGATCCACGACTACCTGCGGCTGCTGTTCGCGCGCGCCGGCACGCCCTACTGCCCCAACCACGACATTCCCTTGCAGGCGCAGACCGTGTCGCAGATGGTCGATGCGGTGCTGGCGTTGCCCGAGGACACGCGCCTCATGATCCTGGCGCCGGTGGCGCGCGAGCGCAAGGGCGAGTTCACCGACCTGTTCGCCGAAATGCAGGGCCAGGGCTACGTACGCTTTCGCGTGGCCGGCGAGGTCTACGAATTCGACAACCTGCCGAAGCTGAAGAAGGCGGAGAAGCACGACATCGACGTGGTGGTGGACCGCGTGAAGGTGCGCACCGACCTGCAGCAGCGGCTGGCGGAGAGCTTCGAGGCGGCGCTGCGCCTGGCCGAGGGCCGCGCGGTGGCGGTGGAGATGGACGGCGGCAAGGAGCACATGTTCAATGCCAAGTTCGCCTGCCCGATCTGCCATTACTCGATCAGCGAACTCGAGCCGCGCCTGTTCTCGTTCAACTCTCCCGTGGGAGCATGCCCCAGCTGCGACGGCATCGGCACCATGGAGTTCTTCGACGCCACGCGCGTCGTGGCCTTCCCGGAGCTGTCGCTGGCCGGCGGCGCGATCAAGGGCTGGGACCGGCGCAACCCCTATTACTTCGCGATGATCGAGTCGCTCGCGAAGCACTACAAGTTCAACGTCGACGCACCCTTCCAGGACCTGCCGCCGAATATCCGCAAGGCGCTGCTGCACGGATCCGGCGAGGAAGAGATCCGCTTCAACTATTCGCTGGAGTCCGGCCCCAGCGCCGGCCGCCGCGTGAACAAGAAGCACGCCTTCGAGGGCATCCTCACCAACATGGAGCGGCGCTACCGCGAGACCGACTCCCCTGCGGTGCGCGAGGAGCTGGCGCGCTACCGCAGCCTGCAGCCCTGCCCCACCTGCGAAGGCACGCGCCTGCGCAGCGAGGCGCGCCACGTGCGCCTGGGCGAAGGCGAGCAGGGCAAGGCGATCTACCAGATCGGCCACATGACGCTGCGCGAGAGCCAGAAGTGGTTCGAAGACCTGGAGCTGCGCGGCGCCAAGGCGGAGATCGCCGACAAGGTGGTGCGCGAGATCGGCAACCGGCTGAAATTCCTGAACGACGTCGGCCTGACCTACCTGAGCCTGGACCGCAGCGCGGAGACGCTCTCGGGCGGCGAAGCGCAGCGCATCCGCCTGGCCTCGCAGATCGGCAGCGGCCTGACCGGCGTGATGTACGTGCTGGACGAGCCCAGCATCGGCCTGCACCAGCGCGACAACGACCGGCTGATCGGAACGCTGCAGCACCTGCGCGACCTGGGCAACAGCGTGCTGGTGGTGGAGCACGACGAGGACATGATCCGCGCCGCCGACTACGTGGTCGACATGGGCCCGGGCGCCGGCATCCACGGCGGCCACGTGGTGGCGCAGGGCACGCCGCCGCAGGTGCTGGCGAACCCGGCCTCGCTGACCGGCAGGTACCTGTCCGGCACGCTGCAGATCCCGATTCCGGCCAAGCGCAATCGGCTGGGCGAACAGCCCGATCCGCAGGTGATCCGCATCGTCGGCGCCAAGGGCAACAACCTCAAGGGCGTGAGCGTCGACATCCCCGTGGGCCTGCTCACCTGCGTGACCGGCGTGTCGGGCTCGGGCAAGTCGACGCTGGTGAACGACACCCTGTACGCGGCGGTCGCGCGCGAGCTGTACCGCGCCCACGACGAGCCGGCGCCGCACGAGGCGATCGAGGGCATCGAGCACTTCGACAAGGTGATCAACGTCGACCAGTCGCCCATCGGCCGCACGCCGCGCAGCAACCCGGCCACCTACACCGGCCTGTTCACGCCCATCCGCGAGCTGATGGCCGATTCGACCATGGCCAAGGAGCGCGGCTACGGACCCGGCCGCTTCTCCTTCAACGTGGCGGGCGGCCGCTGCGAGGCTTGCCAGGGCGACGGCGTGGTGAAGGTCGAGATGCACTTCCTGCCCGACGTGTACGTGCCGTGCGACGTCTGCCGCGGCCAGCGCTACAACCGCGAGACGCTGGAAGTGCAGTGGAAGGGCCGCAACATCGCGCAGATCCTCGACATGACCGTGGAGGACGCCTATGAGTTCCTCAAGCCGGTGCCGGCGATCGCGCGCAAGCTGCACACGCTGATCGAAGTCGGCCTGTCGTACGTGAAGCTGGGGCAGGCGGCCACGACGCTGTCCGGCGGCGAGGCGCAGCGCGTGAAGCTGGCGCTGGAGCTGTCCAAGCGCGACACCGGGCGCACGCTCTACATCCTGGACGAGCCCACCACCGGCCTGCACTTCGCCGACATCGACCTGTTGCTGAAGGTGCTGCACCAGTTGCGCGATGCCGGCAACACCATCGTGGTGATCGAGCACAACCTGGACGTGATCAAGACCGCGGACTGGGTGATCGACATGGGGCCGGAAGGCGGCGACGGCGGCGGCACCGTGGTGATCGCGGGGACGCCGGAGGAGATTGCGGCGCATCCGGCAAGCCACACGGGGCATTACCTGAAACGGCTGCTGCCTTGAGCCGTCGGGGTTCGCCTGCGGGCTCACCCCGACCTACGGCGCCTTCGTAGGTTGGGCTGCGCGACAGCGCATCCCAACAGCCCCGTTGGGGTGGCCTGCCGGCCAACGCAACCTACGTTGAATAGCCCGCCGCGCCTACAGGGGAGCGGTCGGCACCTTCCTAGCATCCTCCCATCGATAACTCGTCTGGGAGAACCTCATGGACATCATCGTCATGATCATCGTCGGCTTCGTCGTGGGCCTGATCGCCCGCGCGCTCAAGCCGGGCAACGACCGCATGGGCATCATCATGACCACGCTGATCGGTATCGCCGGCTCCTTCCTCGCCGGCTTCGCGGGCCGCGCGATGGGCCTGTACACCCCGGGCGAGCCGGCCGGCTGGATCATGTCGATCATCGGCGCGATGGTCCTGCTGTTCATCGTCTCGATGATGCGCGGCCGCTCGCACCGCGTGCGCTAAAGCCTGGCCGCCTGCAAGAGATCCCGCGTGCGCAGCGCCTCGCGCCGCGCCGCGGCCGCGAAGTCCTCGCCGGACGACGCATAGAGGATGGCGCGCGACGAGTTCACGACGATCGGACCGTCCGCGCGCCAGCCCGCCTTGACCGTGGCGACCGCATCGCCGCCCTGCGCACCGACGCCGGGGATCAGCAGCGGCAGGGTGGGCGCGATCGCCCGCACCCGCTGGACTTCCGCCGGGTAGGTGGCGCCGACCACCAGCCCCAGCTGGCCATTGAGATTCCAGTCGCCCTGCGCCAGGCGCGCCACGTGCTCGTACAGCAGCGGCTGGCCCTCGATGGAGGCCAGGCGCTGGTTCTGCAGGTCGTCGCCACCCGGGTTCGAGGTGCGGCACAGCAGGAAGGCGCCCTTCTCCCGGTGCTTCAGGTAAGGCTGCACGGAGTCGAACCCCATGAAGGGTGAGAGCGTCACCGCGTCGGCGCCATAGCGCTCGAAGGCTTCGCGCGCGTACTGTTCCGCGGTGGAGCCGATGTCGCCCCGCTTGGCGTCCAGGATCACCGGCACGTGCGGGAAGTTCGCGCGCACGTGGCGCATCAGGTCTTCGAGCTGGCTCTCGGCGCGGTGCGCCGCGAAGTAGGCGATCTGCGGCTTGAAGGCGATCGCCAGGTCACCGGTGGCGTCGACGATGCGGGCGCAGAAATCGAAGATGCGCCCCGCGTCGTCCTTCAGGCCCGCGGGAAAGCGGGTGGGCTCCGGGTCCAGGCCCACGCACAGCATGGAGCCGTTGCGGTCCTGCGCGCCCTGCAGCATCTCGAGGAAAGTCATGGCGCGATTCTAGGAGCCTGCGCGCGGCAGGCCACAATCGCGCCCCATGCACGTCCTGTCCCGCCGGCAACTCGTCCTGCTCGTCCTGCTCACGCTGGTGTGGGGCGTGAACTGGCCGGTGATGAAGGTGGGGGTGACGGTCTATCCGCCCCTGACTTTCCGCGCGCTGTCGATGCTGCTCGGACTGCCGGTGCTGGGCCTCGGGCTCGTGCTGCTGAAGGTGCCGTTTCGCATTCCACGGCGGCACTGGGGCGAGCTGCTCTGGCTGGCCGCCACCAACATGTTCGTCTGGCACGTGTGCATCATCCTCGCGATGCGCACCCTCTCCAGCGGCCGCGCGGCGATCCTCGGCTACACCATGCCGATCTTCTCGGCGGTGATCGGCGCACTGTTCTTCGCGTCGCCCCTGGCCCGGCGCGCGTGGGCGGGCGTGAGCGCCGCGGCGCTGGGCGTGCTCCTGCTGCTGTGGCACGAGCTCACCAACCTGGCGGGCCGTCCCGGGGGCGTGCTGCTGGCGCTGGCCGCCGCGGCGACTTGGGCGCTGGGCACGCAGGCGCTGCGGCGCACCCGCATCGACACGCCGGCCCTCACGATCTCGTTCTGGATGACGGCGCTCACCACCGTGGTGATGACGGTGGTGTCCATTGCCTTCGAGCACCAGGACTGGCGCCTGCCCGATGCCGTGGCCGGCGGCACGATCCTGTTCAACGCCGTTCTGATCTTCGGCTTCGCGCACGCCGCCTGGTTCTATCTCGCACGCGAGCTGCCGCCGGTGGCGTCGACCCTGAGCGTGATGATGATTCCCGTGCTGGGCGTCTTCAGCGGCGCCGTGTGGCTGAAGGAACAGGTGCACTGGCAGGACTGGGTGGCGGTGGGGCTGATGATGCTGGCCATCGCCTCGGTGCTCTGGCCCGCCCGCCGGACGTCGGCCTGAGGCCCCCTTTGTGGCCTTTTGGCTGTAGGACGCGACCGCCTTTGCAGGCGGCCACACTGCACACGGCCCGCCGCCTTTCCGATAATCGCTGCTGTCCATGAACCTCGCCACCCAGAAGCGCCCGGAGAACGTCTCGGACCAGCGGCTGCAGCTGCTGATCGAGGCGGTGACCGACTACGGCATCTTCATGCTGGACCCGGAGGGGCACATCATTTCCTGGAACACCGGCGCGCAGAAGCTCAAGGGCTGGACGCGCGACGAGATCCTGGGCAAGCACTTCTCCATCTTCTATCCCCAGGAGGCCGTGTCCACCGGCTGGCCGCAGGAAGAACTGCGCCTGGCCAAGCTGCGCGGCCGCTTCGAGGACGAGGGCTGGCGGCTGCGCAAGGACGGCAGCCGCTTCTGGGCCAACGTCGTGATCACGGCGCTGTTCGGCCCGATGGGCGAACTCTCCGGCTTTGCCAAGGTCACCCGCGACCTCACCGAGCGCCGCCGGCACGAAGAGGAACTGCGCGCGAGCGAGGAACGCGTCCGCCTCCTGGTGGGCAGCGTGGCGGACTATGCCATCTTCATGCTCGACCCGCAGGGGATCGTCCAGAGCTGGAACACCGGCGCCCAGAACATCAAGGGCTACACGGCCGCCGAGATCATCGGCAAGCACTTCAGCGTTTTCTACTCTCCGGAGGACCAGGTCTCGGGAAAGGCCGAGAAGGAACTCGCGGCGGCGCGCGAACACGGGCGCGTGGAAGATGAAGGCTGGCGCGTGCGCAAGGACGGCACCCTGTTCTGGGCCAACGTGGTCGTGAGCGCGATCTACGGCCCCGATGGCGGCCTGCGCGGCTATGCCAAGGTCACGCGCGATATGAGCGAGCGGCGCCGGCTCGAGGAACTGGAGCAGTCCAGCCGGCGCATGAACGAGTTCCTGGCGATGCTCGCGCACGAGCTGCGCAACCCGCTGGCGCCG
>DATAGN010000019.1:0-6996 GCA_036263715.1 Ramlibacter sp. | reverse complement strand
GCGCCTTCCTTGGTGACGTGGCCGACCAGCACGATCGTGGTGCCGCCGGACTTGGCCGCGCGCGTGAGGTGCGCGGCGCACTCGCGCACCTGGGCCACCGAGCCTGGCGCGGACGTGAGCTGGTCCGAATACACGGTCTGGATCGAGTCGATCACGGCCACGGCCGGCTGCTGCGCCGCGATCGTCCCCTGGATCTTTTCCAGCTGGATCTCGGCGAGCACCTTCACCTGGGAATGATCCAGGCCCAGCCGCCGCGA
This sequence comes from Ramlibacter sp., assembly GCA_036263715.1. Lineage (GTDB taxonomy): Bacteria > Pseudomonadota > Gammaproteobacteria > Burkholderiales > Burkholderiaceae_C > Ramlibacter. Next base: position 6,739 of record DATAGN010000019.1, on the reverse strand, counting down.
GCGCAGCGCGACCTGCGCGCCGCTTTCCTCGCCAGTGACGTACAGCGTGGGCACGCCGGCGCGCTGCAGGCCGTCCAGCGCCTGCAGCAGCAGCGTCGACTTGCCGATGCCCGGATCGCCGCCGATGAGGATGACGCCGCCTTCGACGATGCCGCCACCCAGCACGCGATCGAGCTCCTCGATGCCGGTGGGCGTGCGGGGCACCTCCGCCGCTTCGATGTCGGCCAGCACGGCGACTTCGGACGCCGGCGCCAGCGACGCGAAGCGGTTGCGCGTCGCCCCCGCGGGCTCGGCCACGCCCTCGATCAGCGTGTTCCACGCGCCGCAGCTGGGACACTTGCCCTGCCACTTCGCGCTCGTGCCCCCGCACTCGGTGCAGGTGTAGACCGTCTTGTCCTTCGCCATGCGCCAAGTGTAGGATGGCCGCATGACCTTCTCCCTGCGCTATCCCGAGTTCGAGGCCGCCGAGCGCGCGCGCGGCTGCACCGAGGTGATCGCGCGCTCGTGGGAGCCGGACACGGTGATCGGCACGCACTCGCATCCGTTCCACGCGCGCGCCGTCGTCGTGCAGGGCGAGATGTGGCTTTCCTACGGGGGCCAGGTGCAGCACCTGAAGGCGGGCGACCGCTTCGACCTGCCGCCCGGCATCCCGCACGAAGAGCGCTACGGCGCCGAAGGCGCGACCTACTGGGTCGCCCGCACCAACACCTGACTGCGCGCCTCCGCGATGCGGCGCGAAATCCAGGCGCAGGTGCTGGTGGTGGGCGCCGGTCCCGTGGGGCTGGTGCTGGCGATGGACCTGGCGCAGCGTGGCATCGACGTGTTGCTGGCCGAGACGCGCCACCGGGGCGCGCCGCCCAGCGTGAAGAGCAACCACGTCGCGGCGCGCACGATGGAGATCTTTCGCCGGCTGGGATTTGTCCGCGTGGTGCGTGAAGCGGGCTTGCCCGCGGACCACCCGCACGACATCGCCTACCGCACCACCTTCACCGGCCGCGAGCTGTCGCGCATCCCGATTCCGGCCCGCCGCGACCGCTACACGGCCACCGAGGGACCCGACACCGGCTGGCCGACGCCGGAGCCGCCGCACCGCATCAACCAGATCTACCTGGAGCCGATCCTGTTCGCGCAGGCGGAGGCGACGCCCGGCGTTCGGATCCTGAACCGCACGCGCATCGATGAAGTGGGGCAGTCGGCGCAAGGCGCCTTCGCGCACGGCGTGAACCTGGACACTGGCGAGGCTGTCCACCTGCAAGGCGTGTACCTGGTGGGCTGCGACGGCGGCCGATCGCTGGTGCGCAAGCAGGTCGGCGCGAAGCTTTCGGGCGACGAGGTGGTGGGGCGCGTGCAGTCCACCTACCTGCGCGCGCCCGACCTGCTGGCGCGCGCGGGGCAGGTGCCGGCCTGGGGCACCTTCGCGCTGAATCCACGGCGCAGCGGCATGGTGTACGCCATCGACGGGCGCGAGACCTTCCTGCTGCACAACTACCTGAAGCCGCACGAGACCGATTTCGAGGCGGTCGACCGGGATTGGGCGATCCGCACCATCCTCGGCGTCGGGCCCGATTTCCGTTACGAGATCCTCGGCAAGGAAGACTGGATCGCGCGGCGGCTGATCGCCGATCGCTTTCGCGACCGGCGCCTGTTCATCTGCGGCGACGCGGCGCACTTGTGGGTGCCGATGGCGGGCTACGGGATGAATGCGGGCATCGCGGATGCGACGAACCTTGCCTGGCAGCTGGCCGCACGGCTGAACGGCTGGGGCGGCGATCGCGTGCTGGATGCCTACGAGGCAGAGCGGCTGCCGATCACCGAGCAGGTATCGCACTTCGCGATGCGCCATGCACTGGCGCTGCAGAAGGAGCGCGAGCGCGTGCCCGCGGGCATCGAAGAGGAAGGACCCGAGGGCGATGCGGCGCGCGAGCGCACCGGCCGCGCCCTGTACGACCTGAACGTGCGGCAGTACTGCTGCGCCGGCCTGAACTTCGGCAGCTTCTACGAGCGCTCGCCGGTGATCGCTTATGACGGCGAGCCGGCGCCTTCGTACACGCTGGACCAGTTCACTGCGTCCACCGTTCCCGGCTGCCGGACGCCGCATGTGTGGCTGGATGACGGCCGCTCGCTGTACGACGCGCTGGGGCCGGAATACACCTTGCTGCGCCTGGATCGGTCGGTCGCCGTGGACGGCTTGCTCGAAGCGGCACAGCAGCGCGGCGTGCCCATGGCTGTGCTGGACGTGGTGTCGCGCCAGGCGGCGGGGCTGTACCGGCACAAGCTGGTGCTCTCGCGCCCCGACCAGCATGTGGCGTGGCGCGGGGATGCGGTGCCTGCGGACTGCCTGGCCCTGGTCGACCTGGTCCGCGGCTGCTAGCCCCCCTTCAGGGCAGGAGGAAGACAAAGTCCCGCCTCTCATTTAACATGTTAAATAACAGCCATGCCCACCGCCTTCCCCCATCGCAACCTCCCCCGCCTGCTGCTGCAGGCGCGCGAGGCGCTGATGGCGCGCACGCGGCCGCGGTTGCGGGAGCAAGGCCTGTCGGACCAGCAATGGCGCGTGCTGCGCGTGCTGGGCGAACACGGCACCGTGGAGACGGGCCGCGTCGCGCGCGAGGCCTACATCCTCGGCCCCAGCCTCACCGGCGTGCTCGCGCGCATGGAACGCGACGGCTTGATCCGCCGCGAGCGTGACCCCTCGGACCAGCGACGGACGGTGGTCGAGGCCACGCCCAAGGGTCGCAAGATGGTGGAGCGCCTGTCGGACACGGTGGAGTCCCACTACCACTGGCTCGAGCAGTCGCTGGGCAAGCAGAAACTGGCGCAGCTCTACGAGCTGCTGGACGAACTGATCGCACTGGAACAAGCATGACCCTGGTGAAGAGAGGCACGGTGTACGGCACGCTGCTGAATTTCCGCGGCGAGCTCGACGCGCTCGGCGCGCAGATGAACGAGCCGCCGTACAAGGCGCCGCCGCAGGCGCCGGTGCTGTACGTGAAGCCGGCCAACACCTGGACGGAAAACGGCGGCACGGTGCGCATCCCGGCGAACGCGAGCGAGCTCGAGGTGGGCGCCACGGTCGCCATGGTGATGAAGTCGGCTCGCGAAGTCGGCGGCTACGTGCTGATGCTCGACGTCTCCCTGCCGCAACCCAGCTTCTACCGGCCGCCGGTGCGCTTCAATGCACTCGACGGCTTCCTCGCCATCGGCGACCGCATCCGCGCCCGCAACGAAGCCGGGGACCCCGCGGTGTTCAAGCTCGACGTGCGGGTCAACGGCGAGGTGCGGCAGACGGTGCGCTTCTCGCAGATGGTGCGGTCGGCCGACAAGCTGCTGGCCGAAGTCAGCGAATTCGTGACGCTCGCCGAAGGCGACATGCTGATGCTGGGCTGCGACGTCGGGCGGCCGCGCGTGCGCGCCGGCGACCGGGTCGAGGTCTTCATGCCCGCGCTCGGCACCCTCACCACCCACTTCGCCGCGGAGGCCGCATGAAACGCGCGCGCGTCATCGTCAACGGCATGGTGCACAACGCCACCGAGCGTGACGGCCAGGTCGTGCTGGAAGACGGCCGCCGGCTGTGGCAGGACCAGGTCACCTGGCTGCCCCCGCTGGTGCCGCAGGAGCGCCCGCGCACGATCCTGGCGCTCGGCCTGAACTACGCCGACCACGCCAAGGAACTCGCGTTCCAGAAGGCGCCCGAGGAGCCGCTGGTGTTCCTGAAGGGCGAGCGCGCCCTCAACGGCCACCGCCAGGCCACCAAGCGGCCCGAAGGCGTGCAGTTCATGCACTACGAGTGCGAGCTCACCGTCGTCATCGGCAAGAAGGCGCGCAAGGTCAAGCGCGATGACGCCTACGACTTCATCGCGGGCTACACGGTGGCCAACGACTATGCGATCCGGGACTACCTGGAGAACTGGTACCGGCCGAACCTGCGCGTGAAGAACCGCGACGGCGCGACGCCGCTCGGGCCGTGGCTGGTGGACGCGCAGGACATTGCCGATCCCATGGCGCTGGCGCTCAAGACGACGGTGAACGGCCAGGTCACGCAGCAGGGCAACACGAAGGACATGATCTTCGACGTGCCCTTCCTCATCGAGTACTTCTCCAGCTTCATGACGCTGAACCCGGGCGACATCATCCTGACCGGCACGCCCGACGGCGTGGTGGACTGCACGCCGGGCGACGTGGTCGTGACGGAAATCGAGGGCATCGGCGCCCTGATGAACACCATCGCGTAGAGCCTCCATGCAGCGCATCGAACACCTCATCGACGGCAAGCACCTCGCGGGTCGCGACTACTTCCAGACGCTGAACCCGGCCACGCAGGAGGTGCTGGCCGAGGTTGCATCGGGCGGTGAAGCGGAAGTCCATGCCGCCGTCGCCGCCGCGAAGGAAGCGTTCCCGAAGTGGGCCGGACTGCCAGCCACCGAACGCGCGAAGCTCGTGCGCAAGCTGGGCGACCTGGTCGCCAGGCACGTGCCGGAGCTGTCGCAGACCGAGACCAACGACACCGGCCAGGTGATCGCGCAGACGGGCAAGCAGCTGGTGCCGCGCGCGGCCGACAACTTCTACTACTTCGCGGAGATGTGCGTGCGCGTGGACGGCCACACGTACCCGACGCCCACGCACCTGAACTACACCCTGTTCCACCCGGTGGGCGTGTGCGCGCTGGTGTCGCCCTGGAACGTGCCCTTCATGACGGCGACCTGGAAGGTGGCGCCGTGCCTGGCCTTCGGCAACACCGCGGTGCTGAAGATGAGCGAGCTGTCGCCGCTGACCGCTGCGCGGCTGGGCGAACTGGCGCTGGAAGCAGGCATTCCCGCCGGCGTGCTGAACCTGGTGCACGGCTACGGCAAGGAGGCCGGCGAGCCGCTGGTGCGCCACCCCGACGTGCGCGCGATCTCCTTCACGGGGTCCACCGCCACCGGCAACAAGATCGTCAAGGAAGCCGGCCTGAAGAAGTTCAGCATGGAGCTGGGCGGCAAGTCCCCCTTCGTGATCTTCGACGACGCGAACCTGGAACGCGCTCTCGATGCCGCCGTGTTCATGATCTTCTCGAACAACGGCGAACGGTGCACGGCGGGCAGCCGCATCATCGTGCAGCGGTCGATCTACGCTTCCTTCGTCGAGAAGTTCGTGGCCCGCGCGAAGAAGATCACCGTGGGCGACCCGCTCGACGAGAACACCATCATCGGCCCCATGATCTCGCAGGCGCACTTGGCCAAGGTGCGGCACTACATCGAGCTGGGCACGAAGGAAGGCGCGAGCCTGCTGTGCGGCGGCCTCGATGTGCCCGCCTTGCCGGACCGCGTGAAAAAGGGCAACTATGTCGTGCCCACCGTGTTCGCCGATGTCGACAACCGCATGGCGATCGCGCAGGACGAGATCTTCGGCCCGGTGGCCTGCCTGATCCCCTTCGACGACGAGGCCGATGCAATCCGCATCGCCAACGACATTTCCTACGGCCTGTCCTCGTACGTGTTCACCGAGAACGTGGGCCGTGCGCACCGCGTCGCGGCGGCGGTCGAGGCCGGCATGTGCTTCGTGAACAGCCAGAACGTGCGTGATCTGCGCCAGCCGTTCGGCGGCACCAAGGCCTCGGGCACGGGGCGCGAAGGCGGCACCTGGAGCTACGAGGTGTTCCTGGAGCCGAAGAACATCGCGGTGTCGCTCGGTTCGCACCACATCCCCCACTGGGGAGTCTGACGATGGGCAAGCTGGCGCTGGCGGCGAAGATCACGCACGTTCCCTCGATGTACCTGAGCGAACTGCCGGGCGCGCGCCAGGGCACGCGGCAGGACGCGATCGACGGGCACGTGGAGATCGGGCGGCGCTGCCGCGAGCTCGGCGTGGACACCATCGTGGTGTTCGACTCGCACTGGCTGGTCAACGCCAACTACCACGTCAACTGCGGCGCGCACTTCAAGGGCCTGTACACCAGCAACGAGCTGCCGCACTTCATCAGCAACATGGCCTACGAGTTTCCCGGCAACCCGGCGCTGGGCAAGCTGCTGGGCCAGGTATGCAACGACTGGGGCGTGGAGACGCTGGCCCACGACCAGACGACGCTCGCGCCCGAGTACGGCACGCTGGTGCCCATGCGCTACATGAACACCGACCAGCACTTCAAGGTCGTGTCGGTATCGGCCTTGTGCCAGGCGCACTACCTCAATGACAGCGCGCGGCTCGGTTGGGCCATGCGCCGCGCGGTGGAGGACCACTACGACGGCACGGTGGCCTTCTTCGCCAGCGGGTCCCTGTCGCACCGCTTCGCCCAGAACGGCCTGGCGCCCGAGTACGGGTTCAAAATCTGGAGTCCCTTCCTGGAACAGCTCGATCGCCAGGTGATCCGCCTGTGGGAAGCGGGCGAGTGGCAGCAGTTCTGCGGCATGCTCCCCGAGTACGCGGCCAAGGGCCACGGCGAAGGCTTCATGCACGACACGGCCATGCTGCTCGGTGCGCTCGGCTGGTCGGAATACGACGGCCGCTGCAAGGTGGTCACGCCGTACTTCGGCGCCTCGGGCACCGGCCAGATCAATGCGGTATTCCCCGTCACGCAGGTGTCGGGCGATGCCATCCCGAAAGCGCAGGCTTCGTCGGCCGAGGGTTACACCAACATCGGTCAGCGCCTGTAGAAATTGGAATCTGACCCCAATTCTTATGCCCCACTGCGTCATCCTCTACACACCCAACCTCGAAACCAAGACCGAGGTCGGCGCGCTGTGCCGCAAGCTCGCCGACTCCA